>JABLXJ010000013.1 GCA_013178125.1 Bacillota bacterium
TCATGAGGATACCCGAAGTCTACCGGTCTTCGGCAAGCCAATTCCACCACCCACGCTTTAGCTTCAGAAGATATCCGAGGAGGACGCCCAGAACGCGGCAGGTCTTCGAGAGCTGCCTGTAGGCCAAGATCCAAGGCCTTATCAATACATCGCTCGACAGTTGGCCTGCTCAGATGCAGCTCCCGGGCCATCTGGGATACGGACTTGCCATCCGCGAAGTCCAGTAGTATTTTAGCCCGCGTAACACTAGAATGGGCCTCTGTTCTGGAGTTGGCGATCCGTCTTAACATCATTCGTTCCTCATTTGACCATTGAATTCTTGGCCTTACTCTTCGTGGTGTCATTCACAATCCCCCCAAATTCCTTTGAGAAGATCATATACCACTATCAACCATATTGCAATGTTATTTTACGAACTGACTACTAGAAGTGCTAGGAGTGTAGCTAGAAATACCGTAGCGTCGGAACCTCGCCGAGCCTTTTTATATGGCATGTGTCATTCAGCGTATGAATTATGTAACGGTCATAGGCCGGCTCGATCACATTGATACAGCATGTATCCTGGCCGATCAGCCAAAAGTGGGAGTTGTCAAGGCCGAGCGCGGCGCAGAGCAGGACTTTGTTCACAACCCGGTGAGATACCATGACGATATTCCCCTCGGGATGTTTGGCTATGAGGCTCTTCATAGCGCTCGTAGCCCGCTGCGACACCTCATCAAGGCTTTCCCCGCCAGGAAAGCGAACGTTTTGCGGCTCCCTTTGCCAGAGTCGATATATGTCAGGGTATCTCTGGCTCACTTCTTCGATCGTGAGGCCCTGCCATTCCCCGAAATCGATGTCGATGAGCCCATCGACAGGCGTTACGGTCAGTGCAATGTTGGAATTCGGATTATGAGACTTATGAAACGCAGCTATTTCCTCTGCGGTCTTCATGGCCCTCTTCAGCGGGCTCGAGTATACAGCCTCAAACTCAAGGTGGCTGAGGGCCTTGCCCGTTGCCGCGGCCTGGCTGATCCCGGTCTCGTCTAGCTCGACGTCCAGCCTCCCCCTACATATGCTATCCTTGTTCCACTTGGTCTGCCCATGACGGACGAGGAATATTTTCATAATGACAGCTACCTCCAGAGTAAGGATATCTATGCAGACATCAAGCACAAAAGTATGCAGCAGTCACACAGATGCATGTGCCGTTTTACACATCAATTAGGATCACCTTAATGGGCACAGCTGGAAAATGGCGCCTAAGGCGTTCAATATCATAGATTAGTTGCTCTCCATAGGATACTCCGGTAGACATCTGCTTGTGTAGACTGTACGCCGGGACGATTTCAACCCCAACATCTGCCTTATACTCGTTAAAGAAATATTGAAATTTAGCTAGGTCATAGAACATAAATGCATACTTTCCAAACTGAACCTCCACGAGAACGCGAGATTTTACGAAGTCAATTTGCTTAAAAGCCCCTTTGACCTCGATATCATACCCGGGGATGCTTATGGTATATGTATCTTTGAGCTCATGGAAGCCTCTTACCTCGAATTCCTCGCGGAATCTTTTGTTCAGCTCCTTTGGGGAATACAGGAGTTTACCCTTTTTGGACCTTTCGTTGCTCACCTTAGTCTTGGCGGAGATATTTACAGATTCAATTATGGAGTTAATTTCCTTGTCTATCTCAGGATAGTCAACCTGGAGGATTTGTCTACCCCCAAGGTGGGAATACTCGAAAATCTTCTTCATAGTGGTAGTTCCTCCTGTATCTCATTAGGGCGCTCTTTGCGATCTTCGTTTTCTGGAGGGGTATATATGGGCCTGTCCATTGGCCTTGTCCTCAACCTGCCCTCCCTTGCGAGCGTAACCCGTTCTTGCGCTATGTGTATGTATTCCTGCACTATATCGGCCCCTGCCGCCCTCCGCTTGTGCATTACGGCAGCGACTGCCGTGGACCCCACTCCAATGAAGGGATCTAGGACCCAATCCCCTTCATTAGTAAGGGATAACACTAACCTTTCCACCAATTCAACAGGGAACTGGCAGGGGTGGCACGTTTTTTCGACATGGTTATGTTTTACATTCGGGATTATCCATACATCTCCCGGATTCTTGCCCAAGGGATGGCCGGAGTATTGACCTACCTTGGGGCCCTTATAGTATTTCTTCTTCGGGTATTTCTGGGGAACGCGAATAGCGTCCAGATTGAATACATATTCATCCGACTTGGTGAACCAGAGGATCGCTTCGTGTCTTCCCGAGAGTCTTCTTGAGCAATGAAGCCCGTGCTCAAAGTGCCAGATAATGCGATTACGGAGTTTGAGGCCGAGTGATTTAAAAATAGGATATAATGCTATATCAAGCGGTACGACCTCGCCATCGTTGACATAATTTCCCACTTGCCAGCAGATGCTACCTCGGTCCGAGAGGGTGCGAACGCACTCGCGGATCACCTCTTTCTGCTGGTCGAGGTAATCATCCAGATCGAGGCGCTGCTCATAAGGCTTTCCAATGTTATAAGGCGGCGAGGTAACAACGAGTTGCATAGAACCGGATGGTATCGTAGCAAGAAGATCGCGACAGTCTCCCTGAAAGAGGACAACATCACTGTCAGGCTTGAACTGAGATGAAATCCTGAATTCGAGCGGAGCAAGGTCCAATAGCGTCTGCATTTAGCTATTACACCCCTTTTAATACCCCTAAAAGGCTTCTATGCCATCACCTTGCTTCAAGAGTAGCACTTTTTCCAGGTCTTGTCAAGCGAACGGGACGGACACGACAGGGTTCCGTCAAAGTTGCAACTAATGCAAGCAAAAGAAGTGGTAATGGGCCAACAGGATTTCTGTGGAGAACGATTCCGGGGAATCTGTGACGTGGAGAACGGGTGAATCCGGATAAATGACGTACAGCGCGAGCGGAGCGGGATAAGTGATGTACGGCATAGATGGGGGAGGAATGATGATCTATGTCACGGGTAGAGCGAGATGGAGTGACCTACAGCACGGGTTGGGTGGGACGTGTGATGTGCATCAGCATTTCCTTTGGATGCATGACGTATGGAACGGGTGGGACCGGAACCAGTGACATATGTCACGTATTAGCTCCAATTAGCTCCAAAAGACGCTGCCTTTTTTCGGGGCAGGATGAGATAAATGAAATAGCGAGGCTCTACGGCATAGGGGTGAAAATTGTATAATTCCAATAGGTGGCAGGTATGGCTCTGAATACCGCGACAGGGATATCGCGATAGGAATATGCAACAGAATAATAGGAATGTGGCAGGCAAAATCACTTACCATAGGCGAGGTCCAGGGCCCTCTTGCTGATGGCCCTGTAATATCGGGCCAGCGCTGCGGTTACGGAATCCTCCCCTGTATTTGCTTCCTCATCTGCATCTCCTTCCTCCCTTCCCCGTTTTCCCCGTCTAGACCCCGGCCTTATCGTTATGCTTTTGTGGGAGTCGTTCTTACCTTTATTCCCCTTATTCCCATCGAGAAAGCCGGGGGCGCCCAGGCGCCGGAGGAGTCCGGCCGGAATGGAGGAGATGGCCGCAGGCGAGATGGAGACCTCAAATGTGGCGAGCTTGCCCTCGCCGGGGCGCCAGAAACTCTCCGGGGAGCACTTCAGAGGCTCGGATTCGGCGTTCATCAACAATTCCCTGACCCAGACGCTGGGCTCGGGGGCCGGCATGCGTTTGCCGCTCCCCGGGTCCGGTATCGAGTCCGACTCCGACCCCGATTTCGATTTCAACTTCGACTTCAACTCCCGGTCCGCGGAGGCCCGCCTTTTTCTCAGAGCCTCGATAATATCTTCACGAGTTCTGCCCCGCAACCTAAAGATTAGAAATGGATCTCTGTCGAATTCCTCCCCGATGAGGTAACAGACGGCAGCTATGTGTTTACACGGGTTAGCCCAGTCGGGGCACGAACACTCAGTTTGAATATCGCGTGTGGATACGGGGAAAAGGGACACCCGAGAGCCCTTGAACGCCTCCTCGATGTTCTCCGGCATTTCACCGGATAGCAACCGTGCCGCAAAGATGGCCTGGTTTGCCATGTTTTCGATAGCCCTATCCCACTCGGCAGCGGAGAGGGTCGTAACATCGATCTTGACCTTGTAGGGCCTCGGCCGCGAGCCCTGGACAGATGCGCGCACCTTGCCCTCGGATATCTCTATCTCTAGGACGTTCCCGGCCCTTGCGTAGCTGCGCCCGCGGCGCAACCGGTTGTCCCAGCCAAAGGATTCGAGGACCGAAATCCACCTTTGGGCCCACCAGCTGTCTCCAAACTCCTTCCTTCTCGCCATATGACTATCTCATCTCTCCTCCGTCTTACTCTCTTTCGTCTTTTTCGTCTTACCCCGTTACTCCTCGCTCACCGCGTCCCAGTTAAGCCTGAAGAGCTCATTTAACTCCTCCGTGGTCATTTCGGTAATCCAGTTCTCGCCCGTCCCTATAATATTCTTCGCAAGGGCCTTCTTGCTCTCAATGAGTTCATCTATTCGCTCCTCCACGGTGCCCGCGCACAGGAACTTGTGTACCTGCACGGTCCGGGTCTGCCCTATGCGAAACACCCTGTCGGTCGCCTGGTTTTCGACCGCTGGGTTCCACCACCTGTCAAAGTGAAAGACATGGTTGGCCCGAACAAGATTTAACCCGACCCCACCCGCCTTGAGGGACATGACGAAGGCGAAAGGGGCGTCCGGGTCACCCTGGAATCGCTCGACCATCTGATCTCGCATCCTCCGGTCCGTGCCACCATGGAGGAAGAAAACCTCACGGTCAAACGCATCCTGCAGGTAATCCCTGAGCATCTCACCCATCCGGGCAAACTGGGTGAATATGATTGCGCGCTCCCCGGAGTCTGATATCTCCTCGAGCATTTCTCTAAGACGCGCAAGCTTCCCCGAACGCCCATCGAGGACGCTGTTGTCCCCGAGAAAAAGCGCGGGATGGTCTGCGACTTGCTTCAACTTGGTCAGGGCCGCAAGCACCGCGCCTTTCCGCTCGATCCCTGAGGACCCTTCGATCTTCATCATCATATCCCTGACCATCGCCTCGTAAAGGGTCGCCTGCTCCTTGGTGAGATTGCAGTAAACCTTCATCTCTTGTTTTTCGGGCAGGTCCTGGATGATCCTTGGGTCGGTCTTGAGGCGCCTGAGGATGAAGGGGGTCACCAGCCTGCGGAGCCTCTCTGCCGCATCATGGTCTCCATAACGCTCCACAGGAATCGAGAAGCGCTCCCTGAAGGAGGCCAGTGAACCAAGATAGCCCGGGTTTAGAAACTCCATGATCGACCAGAGCTCAGAAAGCCTGTTTTCCACCGGGGTTCCCGTGAGGGCTACCCTAAACCCGGCCGTGAGCCTTCTTATGCTTTGGGTCTGTTGCGCCGACGCGTTCTTTATATTCTGAGCCTCGTCGAGGATTATACCATCCCAGTCCACCTGGGCCAGCTCTGCCTCATCCCGGCGCGCCAAGGAATAGGTGCTTATGACGAGGTCGTTGTCGCCGGCCTCTTTCTTGAAATCCTCACCTGTAAGGCGGTTCATCCCGTGGTGGATCATCACCCTCAGGGATGGAGCGAAACGGGATATCTCCCGCTGCCAGTTGCCGACGAGGGAGGTCGGGCAGATCAGAAGCACGGGCATGGGCCGGCGGCCTTCATGCGCTCCGCTGTCGTGTTGGCTATCATTTTGGCTATCATCATCTCGGCCATCGTCTTGAGTGCAGAGTTTGTTCCAGAGCTTATTCTGGAGTTTATTCCGGAGCTTGCTCTGGAGCTTGTTTTGGAGAAGGAGCGCTATAACCTGTATAGTCTTGCCCAGCCCCATGTCGTCCGCGAGGCAAGCCCCGATGTTATGATTTCGAAGAAACCAGAGCCAGGAATACCCCCTTACCTGGTAGGGACGGAGCCTCCCTCTGAAATCCTCGGGCTGAGAAAGCTCTTCCATCCTTTCCCCATGTTTGAGATTCTCGATAAACTCCCTGAGGGGCCCTTCAGCCTCAAGTCCCGTCACGGGGAGGCCGGTATCCAAATGAGCCCCCCACGGAGATTGTTTAGCCTCGCCGGCGCCGGAGAGGCCAAACGACAAGGCTTCTCCCAGCGTTATTTTGCCCTCATCTTTTCCAGACTTCATAATAGAAAGGAGCTTTTCAAGAATATTCCCTGCGAGCTCGACCCACTTCCCCCGGATATTGACGAGGGGGAGTTTGAGTTCGGCGAGTCTCATGAATTCTTCCCTGCTTATCGTCTCATCACCGATGGCTATCCGCCAGTCATACTGGACGATGGAGTCGAGCCCGAGAATCCCGCCGCCCGCCCCGTCGTTAGACCCCGACCTTCCGCGAGAAGCTCCCGGGCCTTGGAGGGAGAGGTGAATTCCCAGACCGGGCCCGACTACCCGCGTCCCGTTCCACCACGCGGGCACAATGACGCCGAATCCGGATTCCTTGAGGAGCCCGGCCACCTCCTTGAGAAAGACATATGCCTCCTCCGTCGAGAGCTTGCATGCCTCCGGGCACGAGGATCGCAGGCTCTCCTCAATCTTGGGGAAGAGCCTCGAGGCCCTGCCGAGGTCCGAAAGGAACCTTTCCTGGGGATCCTCGAACCTCCGATTCAGGAACTCGAGGACCCGCCCCGATTCCTTCCAGACCCGGGAGGCCGGCACGAGCAGGCTCGGGTCGTCCGTAGCCTGCAGGAAAAACCGGAGCATCCAGGTTTGGGACGCCGCCTTCCTCCTTGGTTTGTTTCCGCTCGATTTCTTCCCGCCGCTCCCGGGATCCGTGGTTTCCTTCGAGGCGCTGATTTCCGGGTCCGGCGGCTCGAGCCGGAAACAGGTGCGAAACGTCGTTGGGGTCACGGAGGCAAAGAATGGGCTGAGCCATTCGCCCATGCCCTTATAGAAATCCTCGAGTTCTTCTTGGGAAATACCGGCGCTCGCGGTCGGGGCCGAATTCGAGCTCGAGGCCAAGGTCGATGATGGCCTTGCCGTGGGCTTGACCTTCCGGTCTCCATCCTCATCAAAAAGTGCCTTGAGCCACCTTCGTACGATTGTATGGCCCCGATCCCGACGGCCTGCTATACCCCCAAGGTCCACTAGATTCTTGAAGTCCTTTTTGTCTAGGGCGGCAATTTGTGGAATGAGTCCATCTATAGCTGAATTGAGGAACTCCATTACAAGGCGGCGCCCCGCCGGGAATGGAGGGATCGCCCGCGAGCCATCGTATTCCGAGAGGGACTCGGGCTTCATGAAGGTCCGAGCCACTCCGGGCATGGAGTCGCCCAGCTCGCGCAGGCGCTTGAGGTCCCTGTCCTCATCGGGGATCACGATCCACATCGCCCTGAAGCTCTCGCGGGTTCTGGCCCTCTGCGGGGGCACCTTGGCGAGGCTGGGGATAAATCTTCCCCGGATGAGAAATTCCAGCCCGAGCTTGGCAACCTTGCTCCAGAATATTATGTCGTGCCCAAGGCGAAAGCCGGCTTTTTTCAGAAAGCCCGCACCTCCTTCTCCCTCACCCCCCGGAAGCATGCTCAAGAGCAGCAGGGCATCCTCAGGGGGAAGCCATAGGCCATTTACAAGATAAGGCTCAAGGGGAGACTCCGGTGGAGAGGATACTAGCCGAATATCCTGGCCATCCGGCGGGGCCTCCGGGGGTTGTCCGTCTCCGGGAGGTAAGCCGGAGGGTAAGAAGGCCAAGGCCGGCCCGAATTCACCTTTTGTGCCGGATTCGACACTCAAGCAAGACTCGCCATCATCGCGACCGGTAACTATCCTGGTCAGGGTTGTAACACACATTCCCAGCTTGATCTCGCTGGCCTGGCGGGGGTAGACAAAGGACACTCGAATACTAGGGGCACTAAGGCCCCCTCCGTCCGATTCGCCCCACATGAAAAAAGATCCTCCATGGAGGGCGACACCGCCGGGAACGGGAAGCTGCATTATGTTTTTTGCGAATGGGACATGGGCCCCATGGAGTATTATCAAATCCATCCCCTTCCGAAGATGAGATCGGCAAATGACGTGTTTATGTTCCTAATACGAGTCTACTTTACAAAATAAAAGCGATTGCGTCAAGTAGCTGGGCAAGACAGGCGGGACGGCGAGACAACGAGACGGATATAGGATCCGGATAGTTAAGGTTGATGTGATACAGTTAAGGTTGATTTCGAGCAGGTCGGATAGAGAGCTTATTCTGAGAGTTATATTCTCGGCTGGAAGGCTGGAAGGCATGATTAAGCTAATCTTGGCAGCCCTCTCTCCGCACTTCGCTGAAGGATTTTGCGCCCTGGTGGAGAAATAAAGGCAGGGGCCAGGATGTGCAATCTAATTTCATAATACAAAATGGATTATCCTCAATATGGGAGCTTAACGCCTCACAGCTCATAGAAAGCTATAACCATCTCAAAAAATGTTAGAGACTATGGAGGGCTGCGGTAGTAATGGTAAATCTGGCAATGAAAAAGCAAAGGGTCTTGGACACAATGATCAGCACGGGGATCGTAGCGATAATAAGGGCGGAGCGTTCAGATGATCTGGTGAATGTCGCCCAGGCGTTAAGAGAAGGCGGCATCCGGGCTATGGAGGTCACCATGACCACGCCCGGGGCGGTAGATGTTGTTAGGGAGATTGTAAGCGGCATTGCTGGAGCTGGTGGGCAGGGCGTGCCTGGCGTGCCTTGTGAGGTGGGCGAAGAGGGTGGAGCGGGCGAAATGGTCATCGGTGTCGGAACGGTGCTGGACCCCGAGACCGCACGCATTGCGCTGCTTGCAGGGGCGGAGTTTGTGGTTAGTCCCACGCTTAATCTGGACGTGATCCGGATGTGCAGGCGCTACAGCAAGGTTGTCATCCCCGGGGCGTTTACTCCAACTGAGATATTGACGGCTTGGGAGGCGGGCGCTGACGCTGTTAAGGTGTTTCCCGCAACGAAGCTTGGCCCGTCATTCTTCAAGGATATGAGGGGGCCCCTGCCGCAGGTCTTGTTAACCCCGACCGGGGGCGTAAGCCTGGATAATGTCGCGGAGTTTATAAAGGCCGGTGCGGCCTTTGTGGGTGTGGGGTCAGCCCTCGTCGACAAGAAACTTGTCGACGAGCGGCGCTGGGGCGAGCTCACGGCTAGGGCGCGGGCCTTCATCCAGGCCATAGCGGGGGCGCGGGGAGAGTAGTCCATCATATAGGGACACTGCTATCTGTGAACATTATTGCTATCTAAGTGCTAGTTCCTTAATTTGTGCCAGTTTACCAGTACGTCCCAGTGTTGCTGGTGTTGCGCTCCGGGGACGGCGCGCTTGCGGCGCGCCTCCGTTGGAATTTGGCGCGGGGGCCATGCCAAATTTCGAAGGCCCCCGTCACGCAAGCGCCGGCAATACCTGGAAAAGTGGTAGTAATTTTCGGACTCAAACTTAGGAACATTGCCATGTACAGACATATGGATTGAGCGGCTCCCGGCTTCGCTGGGGCCGCTCCGCTTTATCCACCCCTGGTTTATCCGGTCCTGGCGACTAGTACTCCATCTCATAAGACCGTATAGGGTATAAGATATCGGGTATTACTCTATAGTTTGTCGGGCTAGTAGCCGCGCTCTGCCTCATATATCTAAATGCGTGACGAACGAAATACTCCCTAAACGCTTGAACCTATGGAACTCAATACCGGGTAGCCTTGAATAGGTTACCTGGCAGCTCTGCGCCGGGCCTCTTACTGATACGTCGTGGCGACAAAGAAACTTGGCTGGGTGACGCACCCCTACCCTACCCTGAAAATAGCTCCACCCGCATCAGGGGATTTCTCTCTACCTGATGATGCTGCGTAGCGGCATGGGCGTCTGCCAAGAATTCTGGCAGGCCCGCCCCCACTCTGCCAAGAATTTTGGCAGGTCAACCCCTATGGGCGGCAAAACTGCCAAGAATCTTGGCACCTTTACGCGCGACCTGCCAAAATTTTTGGCAGAGTGGGGGCGGGCCAAACTGCCAAGAATATTGGCAGGATGAGCGAGTACCTGCCAAAAATCTTGGCATTTTCACATGTAGACTGCCAAGAAAGTTGGCACCCTCGCCTCTTTGCCGGGGCACCCTGCCAAGAAAGTTGGCATGCACATAGTTAGGCTTGGGTTTGAGCGCATGTTCGGAGAGTAAAAGCTATCAGGATTTATGAAATGAAGTACTAGTTATCCTCGGAGATACTTTCATTCTCCGCGGCGCCGCAGCGCGGCATGGGAATCTAACATGGAAACGGAAGATGAGTTCCATGGAGAGCCGGGGCTATGGGTGGGTAAGCGCAGACAGGGGGGGGGGTGGTTCTTATATTTCATAATGTGAAATTTATTTTTATGAAATAGTACTTTGGCAGCAGGAAAGCAGAAATTCATGGAGAAATAGCTCAATGTGGGTCATATTAGGAATCGAATTTCATATTACGAAATATATAAGGGATAAACCCCGTTTCCTGCAAGCGCCTGAGCAAGCTTCCAGGGATGGTGTTGACCTGACCTGGCAGAGAGTTCGAGGAGCCAGGGATCTGTAAGGGGTAATAAGGGATAACAAGGAGCTCTGTTTATCATGGCTAGGCGGAAGGAACCCGTAAGTTCAGTGCAATCCGTCGACCGTGCGTTACGGATACTGGATCTTTTAGCCTCCGAGGGCCGCAGCCTCGGCCTCGGGCAGATCAGCGAGATGCTCGGCCTTAACGCCAGCACTACTCATCGCCTGCTCACGGCCCTCATGATACACGGCTATGTGGAGCAGCAAAAGGAAAATGACAAGTATCGTCTTGGTTTCAAGGTCCTGGAGCTTAGCAGCGCCCTCCTCCAGCAGATAGATCTCAGGCAGGAGGCATACCCCTACCTGCGGGAGCTGATGGAGAGGACCGGAGAGGTTGTGCACCTGGCCATCCTCGATCAGGGCGAGGTTGTATATATCGACAAGGTGGAAAGCATCCAGACGCTTACAATGTACTCCAAGATAGGTCGTAGGGTTTACTGTCATTGTACTGCCCTTGGCAAAGTCCTCCTAGCCTCGCTAGATGATCGGGAGATCGAGGAGATCCTTTCCAAGAAGGGGCTTCCCCGGCTCACTAATAATACAATAACCTCCCTTGAGCAGTTCTACCTCCACCTCCAGACCGTGAGGGCAAACGGGTTCGCGATTGACGATGAGGAGCACGAACAGGGTATTCGATGCGTGGCTGCTCCTATCTATAACCAGGATGGCCGCGTTGTGGCAGCCCTCAGCGTGTCAGGCCCATCTATTCGGATGACGCGTGAGAAGATTGAGCGGGTCACACCTCTGGTTACAGAATGTGGGGGGAAGATTTCTGAAAGGCTAGGTTACAGATCCAGAATTGGAACTACAGACTCAATCGAGGCAGTAGACTTAAGTTCACAATTAAATAACGGTGGTGCTAGGGATGCCAGAAGTCGTCACACTGGGTGAGTCCATGGTCCTCTTCAATCCAATAAGCACAGGACCATTGCAGTATGTATCATTCTTTCAGAAACAGGTGGCTGGTGCTGAATCCAATTTTGCGATTGGAATTGCAAGGCTTGGGCACTCCGCCGGGTGGATCAGCAGGGTCGGCGATGATGAATTTGGGCGCGCAGTGCTTTCCTTTATACGTGGTGAGGGAGTGGATGTGTCTCAGGTAAAGATCGACCCACACGCGCCCACGGGTATCTACTTTAAAGAACGCCGGGAAATAGGGGAGACACGGGTCTACTACTATCGCAGCGGATCAGCTGCGAGTCGGATGACGCCGGAGGACTTGGACCCTGACTACATTGCGTCAGCAGAATTTTTGCACGTTACCGGGATCACCCCGGCGCTAGGAGATTCGTGCCTGGCTACCGTTGCCCGGGCCATTGAGATTGCGCGGGCGAACGGCGTTAAGGTTAGCTTTGATCCTAATATTCGCCTCAAGCTCTGGTCAGGAAATCGGATCCGCCCGGTACTTCTTGACCTGATGCGGGGTGTAGATATCATTCTGGCCGGACGCAATGAGGGGAAGGTCCTCTTTGGACTTGATAAGCCCGAGGAGTTGATCAGGGCATTTAAAGAGCTCGGCGCCTCAACAATTGTGATAAAGTTAGGAGCGGAAGGAGCGGTGGTATCCTCACCTCGGCCTGCGCCAGAATCTATGCCTGGGTTCAAGTCTGGATCCAAGCCTGAGCCTGGGTCCGTGTCCTCAAACGCTGAGGCAATTGTAGCGGCAGTACATGGGGCGCAATCCGGGGTTTGCGACGACGAGATAATATCAGTACCGGCTTTCCAGGTCGAAAGGACCGTCGATACGGTGGGTGCGGGCGATGCCTTTGCCGCTGGCTTTATCGTGGGCCTGCTCAAGGGTTGGCCGGCGGTTGAAGCGGCCCGCCTCGGGAATGCAATGGGTGCCTATGCCGTTACGGTGAGCGGAGATGTGGAGGGATTGCCCACTTGGACGGAGGTTGAGAACTTCCTGAGACAGGAGAGGTAGTAGATTCTTAATGTTGAGAGGTTCTTAGCCGGTAAAAGGCAGACTGGTAAAGCGGTGACTTCAGTGTCTTCATAGAACGCTCTCGGACTAATCGGTAAATAATTGAGAAGCAAAGCTCTCCACCAATTCTGAGGAAAAGCGTTGATATTGTTTTGATCTCGACCCCTTTGTACATTGACAATCGAATAGCCTGCAATCCTTATGGGTTATGGAGATTTCCTGATATAGCTCGATAGTATTTGGTAAGGGAAGAATAGGCCTGGTAAGATATAATCAATAGTCATAGGCAGTAGGGGGAGAAGGGCTCATTGAAAGTAGGTGTAGTCTGTCATAAAGGTCAAATTCTCAAGGGGGGTAAGGACTCGTAATGAGGAGAGATGACGTGGGAAACTAGCTACAAAGTTCATATGCTCACCCTTTCTGTTGGTTAGTTTTCTACCAAAAGTCTTTCACCTGAGATGGTAGGATACCCATAAATTAGAAAGCCACCATAGAATGCGCTCGTGATATGCTTATCACTATCGAATGAGACCTTGGGCAACATGGTAAATACATTTATCCGATATATAGCAAGGGTCAAGGTAACCAATGGATGCCTAATCGTGCTCATATCCAGTGATTTCGCTCATCTTAAAGCCCTTCGTCAATTCCAGTTGGCTAGCCATTTCAGGTGAAAGACTCTTGTTATTTCATGGGGTCTATATCCGAGGCGGATAATTTTAGCACCACATTTGCCACATATAACCATTTCTTTGGGGGTGAGGGAAAGGCATCCAGTCTGTAAATCTAGTAAACAAGCGAGTTCGAAATTTCTGAGAGTCTACTACTACTATAGTTAAAGGGGGTGGTTGCCGGGGTAGCGCAGTGACAAAGTAGATGCTGCTAGAACATAAACTAAAACTAAACTGGGAGGCAAGATTTATGAAATCGTTAAAAACTGGTGCAGTACTACTCCTTCTGATTTTGGTGCTGGGCGTTGCTGCACAAGCAGCCGAGAAAATCGTCATTTGGGACAAGTCGGAATACATTCCGGCATACAACCAGTATATGCGACAAGCAGTTAATGACTGGGCAAAAAAGAATGGCGTTGAAGTGGAGTACACCGTAGTGCCGCCTGCGGACTTGATCACTAAGTTGATGGCGGCTATTGAGAGTGGAAACGTGCCTGATATCGCTACTGTCGAGGTTGGCATGGTCGCTCAGTTGGCTGGTATGGATGCTGTTATCGACACCAACGACCTAATTACCAGCATTGAGAAGCAAAACAATGACAAGTTCTCTCACGGAGCACTTCGCCTGGTAACCATTGATGGGGTTCGTCGTGGTGTTCCGTTGGCAACATTCCCAGCCGCCCTTTACTATCGTAAAGACCTTCTGAAGGCTGCTGGAGTTGAAGCTCCTCAGACTCTCGATGATTTCCGCAAAGTAGCCAAGGCCACCAACAATCCACGCGGAGGTGTCTATGGTGCCGGTATTCCTCTTGGACGTTCCGGCGGCGGTGACATTGAAGGCTGGATCCGCAATATCATTTGGGCTAATGGTGGCTCAATCTTTGACAAAGACGGTAAGACCGTTGTCGTTGATTCAGCCCAGAACGTGAAGGCGCTCCAGGCTCTTGTCGATATGTTCAAGGTAGACAAGACCATCCCGCCGGGCGCTCTGAGCTGGGATGATGGTGGCAACAACAACGCCTATATGTCTGGTACCGCAGTGATGGTTTACAATTCCGGTAGCATTTGGGCCAACATGGTCCAAATGAAGCATCCGCTCCTCGATAAAACCGGTATCGTTCCGATGCCTGCAGGTCCTGCTGGCCGGTTTAACGTTGGTGGCGGCAACACCATGGTTATCTTCAAAAAAGGTCATCCAAAGTTGGCGTCCAGCTTGGTTAGGAGCGTTTTGGCAATCGACAACTACTCAAACCTCCTGCCTAAGATGTGCCCAATGTGGGCACCGGTCTTCGTTGGCATGGAGAAGCTGGCGTTCTACCAGGATCCAAACAATCGGGCATGGCTCCAGGCGGGGCAGATCAACGTCAACCTGGGCTATCCTGGTCCGACGACTCCATGGGCAGGCGAGACTATGAGCTCACAAGTTATGTTGCGTGCGTTGCAGAGCATGATTGTCGACAACGTGCCTGTCAAGGAAGGTCTCGAAAAGGCGAAAGCTGAGATTGAGCAAATCAAGGCAAAGTACAACAAGTAGGATCAGTAAGGGTTTGAACGTCTGTCTAGTTTCGAGAGTTGCTATTGGGTAGTTTGGGCAGGCTGGTGCACGGCCTGCCCGGCTGTTGACTCTTATGGATTTGAAAGAGGAGTTGGTGACGTTGAGACAGCGAACGCCCAAGGCTCCATCCCGCTATTTTCGTACTCAGTCAATGAATCAACATCAAATTGACCTGGTGCTGGGCATTCTATTGGTGATCCCACTCTTGGCCGTGATTTTCGGCGTTGTTGGTGTCCCTTTTACCAAAGCCGTTTATACTAGTTTTACCAATAAGCGAATTGGTATGGGCGAGACCTTTGTGGGGCTGCAAAACTATATCGAGATTTTTCGGGATGGTCTTTTCTGGATCGGCATCAAGAACAGTTTCATCTATGCCTTTGATTCCGTTGTTTTGAAGTTGGTGTTTGGTTTTTGCCTGGCATTGGTCTTAAACGAAAAATTGCCCCTGCGTAATCTGTGGCGGGCGATAATCCTGATTCCCTGGGCAGTTCCCAACCTTGTGGCTACACTCACCTGGCGGTGGATGTACAGTGATACTAATGGAATAATTAATGCCCTGCTGCTAAAGGCCGGAATCATTGACTATCCCATACCATGGCTGGCTTCTACTTCCACAGCCATGTTCGCTGTAATCGTTATCAACGTATGGAAAGGCATTCCCTTTTTCACGTTCTCGCTGTTGGGAGGCCTGCAGGGAATTGACGCACAGCTTTATGAGGCAGCAGCGATTGATGGAGCCAACTGGTGGCAGCAGATTCGACACGTCGTCATTCCATCGCTTTCTGGAATTATAATTATTTCCTCCTTACTGTCGACAATCTGGACGTTTAACGACTTCCAGACAATCTATATTGCCACTGGTGGCGGGCCCGCACATGCGACCACAATCATACCGACACTCACTTATGAGCGGGCATTCTGGAACCTTGAAATCGGTAAAGGTATTGCCATTTCAACTGCGGCTGCTCCGCTGTTCATTGGCTTGATTATGTTGGCTACCAGGTACTTCTTAAGGAGGGATGAATGATGCTGGCCAGTAGAGCAAAGAGATTGGTCATCTGGGTCATTTTGATTGCCGGATTGGCTTGGACAATTTTTCCGCTGTACTGGATGGGGATCACATCGTTAAAGCCCATGGCGGATATGTTCCAGCCTATGCCGGGTCTATGGCCTTCATATGTGACCCTTGAAAACTATGTCGACTTGTTAAAAAATACGTCTTTCCTCGTGTTTGTTAAGAATAGTATGATTGTTGGGCTTGTCAGCATGGCTATTTCTGTCGTTATTTCGGCGCTAGCGGCTTATAGTATTACTCGAATTGATCTGCCGTGGCGTGGTGGACTTGCGGTTCTTGTTCTCATAACTTACCTTGTGCCGCAGTCGATTTTGTTTATCCCGATGTTTCTATTAATCAGCTCATTGGGACTGCCCAATACATTGACATCGCTAGTAATGGTCTATCCAACTTTTCTGGTGCCTTATGGAACATGGATGCTGATGATCTATTTCCGTGGCATTCCAATAGAGATGGAGCAGGCTGCTATGATCGATGGCTGTACGCGTCTGGAGGCGATGCGCAAAATAGTGTTACCACTGGCAGCGCCAGGATTGGCTGTCGTGGCAGTATTCAGCTTTACCATGGCGTGGGGCGAGTATATTTACGCCCTTGTTCTAACGACGAGTCCATCGGTTCAAACGTTGCCAATAGGTATATCAGGCTTTATTATTAGCGATGTTTATATTTGGGGGCGCATTATGGCTGCTTCCGTTCTAGCATCGGTTCCGGTTGTTCTGCTGTATATGCTGGCTCAGCGCTGGCTGGTAGGTGGAATGATAGCAGGTGGAGTCAAAGGCTAAACCATGTGATAAGGCGGCCATGGCAGAATCGCTATTCACGTGCAAGAAATTGATTTGCCACGGGGGTTCGAAGTGATCAGCCTACCAAGAAACACTGGTTCTGTTTTATGAAAATGCTATTCACAGGAAGGTCTTTGAGATGATTTTATTGTACTAAGGGGGACTTTGCTAATGATACAACCAGAGGAAGCATTGAACCATGTAAATCCTTACTCCAAGCCGTCAGATCTCCGCATCACTGACATGCGTTTCACCGACATCTTGGGAGCACCGTTCCATTCCAGCCTGATCAAGATTTATACGAATCAGGGCTTGGTTGGTCTGGGAGAGGTACGTGATATTGCAGACAAGCAATATGCATTGATGTTGAAGAGCCGAATCCTGGGCGAAAATCCTTGCAACGTTGACAAGATTTTCCGGCGCATCAAGCAGTTTGGAGGGTTTGCGCGACAGGGAGGCGGCGTCAGTGGGATTGAGGTCGCACTGTGGGACCTGGCCGGAAAAGCATATGGTGTTCCCGTTTACCAGATGTTAGGAGGTAAGTTCCGTGATCAGGTTCGTTTGTATTGCGACACCGACGTGGGTGGGAAAATTAACGGCAAGATAATGGGTGAGGCACTCAAAAAACGCATGGAAAGAGGATTCACTTTTCTCAAGATGGACTTGGGAATCTCATTACTCTATGGCGAGGAAGGTACCATTAGTGCACCATTGGGCTTTATCGAGAAGCTGAAGGATGCTGACATTGGATTGCCACGAGTGCCGAAAACCATGGAGGAACGGGTCGAGCGTAATCGTGCCTACGATGTTCTGAACATACCTCACCCTCTGACGGGCGTCCAGCTAACTGAGAAAGGGCTTGATGTCTTGGAGCAATACATGGCTGACGTTCGTTCAATTATCGGAGACCAAGTCCCGTTGGCGATTGACCACTTGGGCCACATCAATGTCGAGAGCGTGATCCGTTTGGCTCGCAGGTTGGAAAAATACCACCCGGCGTGGTTGGAGGACCCGATTCCCTGGCAGTACACTGATCAGTATGTTCGTTTAAGCAATTCGACGGCCGTACCGATCTGTACAGGTGAGGATATCTATCTAAAGGAGAACTTTAGGCCTCTATTGGAAAAGAGAGGCGTATCAGTGATCCATCCTGATATTCTCACAACCGGAGGTATTCTCGAAACGAAAAAGATCGGTGACATGGCATACGAATACGGCGTGGCAATGGCAATTCATATGGCAGAAGGCCCTGTCGCCTGCATGGCAGCTGCACACGTTGCCGTGGCTACAGAAAACTTCCTGGCCCTCGAATTCCATGCGGCGGATGTACCTTGGTGGAATGATATAGTGGTTGGTTTGCCAAACATCGTGCAAAACGGCTTCATTACAGTTCCTGACAAACCTGGTCTCGGTATTGATGATTTCGATGACGAGGTTCTCAAGGAGCATATTCATCCTGATGTTCCGGGACTGTGGGAACCTACTGATGAATGGAATGGAAACCTGTCACATGATCGTATCTGGAGCTAGAAATGACTAGGTCGACAATAGCCGTATGTGGTGTAGTTATTCAAAGAGGATGAGGTGGTGTTTCATGCGATTTAACAACAAGGAAGATATAATTCAGCTGACTCCGCTCTGGAAGGGCGAGCGCTTTGATGACGGCAGGCCAAAGGTCCCCGACGACATTCTGCGCCGGATGGAGAGGATCACGACCGAAGAAGCTTGGGCGGTTCTCTGGAAGCATAATTATAAATATCAGTTCCAGGGGGGGTGGAAAATCGTTCATCCCGACAAGGTGCTTGTCGGGCGAGCGGTAACTGCCGTCATGATGCCGATGCGTCCGGATCTGCATGACTACCTTCTCGAATATGGTCAAAAGGAAGAAGGCCGAACCGGTTTCTTTAACGCTTGGGTTATCGAAACCTTGGTTGAAAATGACGTGATGGTCGTTGATATGTTTGACAAGATTTTCGAAGGTACATTTTCTGGTGGGAACCTTTCAACCACTGTATCTTCACGGACAAAGCGTGGACAGGTAATCTGGGGAGGTATTCGCGATCTTCAGCAGGTTGTCAAGATCCCAAATCTGCAGACGTATTACAGAGGAGTCGATCCGACGCCGATTCGCGACGTGACCTTGGTCGGATTAAATGTCCCATGTAGGATTGGCAATGCCATCTGTATGCCGGGCGATGTGGTCTTTGGTACCGCATCCGGTGTCCTGTTCATCCCGCCGCACCTCGCTGAGGAATGTGTCGTAAGCGCAGAAAAGACACGACTGCGAGATATGTTTGGATTTGAAAGAATCCGGGAGGGCAAATACACGTCTGCACAGATAGACGTGGATCCTTGGCCGGAGGATGTGGAAGAGGACTTTGCCAAGTGGCGTGAGACTAATACGCCGGACGACCTCAAGCACCTTACGTGGGATGACGAGGATAATAAGGGTGACAAGGACCGTGAGAGTCACGGACCGACAAGGCTCTAGCGTTCAAATACATCAAGTTTACTTTGCTTGTTGTAAATTCCGTAGTATTTTAGCAAACGATCTTCAAAGCCTTCGGAGCGGTCGAACTCGTTATATAACTTTAATCGGCCGTAGATGGTGCCTGCGTGGGAAGATATATCGAATTAGGCCCCTGTCAGGAATCACACGGGCCTCAGGGGCCTTGATACAGGACCGGGGGAGGGGATGGAGGGGATGATGGGATGGGAGTGTTGGCCACAATATAGCAAAGATAAAAATATAATATAGCAACATGTAATATAGCAACATGGCAACGGGATAAACAGAGGGTTATCGTTTGAGCATCGCGCCGTCACCATCAATATAATTCATTACCATTTCCCGTGTTACCCAGCATATATCACCCTGCAGCGTATTTTTCAGCGCCATGCACGCATTCCCCATCTTTATAGCGAGCTCGGGACCTGATTCAAATAAACCCGCAATGAACCCGCCGGCGAAGGCATCCCCTGCACCAAGCCGGTCTACCGATGCAACCGGGGCGCGCTGTTCGGCCCCATAAACCTCGCCCTTATGTGCCGTGATGATTCTCCACGACGGGCCGTTGTTTTCGTTTGGATTGAAAATAATAGTGGCTGTGTTCACGCCATACCGGGCTGCGATTTCCAAAACAGAATCCTCGCATAGCGGGCCGTCAACCTGCAAGATATGTCGGGCATCGTCTCCCGACGCAAAGAGGATATCCACATATCGGAGAAGGGGTCTAATGGCCCGCGCGGCAGCTTCATACGACCATAAGCGTGACCGGTAATTAAGGTCGAACGCAACCAGCAGGCCTAATTCTTTTGCCTTTTGCATTCCCTCTAAAGTTATTGATTCAATGGTAGGATTGAGAGCAAGGTTTATCCCGCTGGTCAGGAAGACCTTGCTGCCCTTCAGGATGTTTTCCCACTGGTAGTCATGGCGCGAAGAGCGGCCGAAAGCAGAATCCTGCCGGTCATAGTATGCGACCGCGGGGCGAGGGGGACTCCCATACTCAAAGAAGTAAAGCCCTACCCTATCGCCATCCGTCCATACCACATTCGAGATATCAACCCCTTGCGCTCGGGCGCAGTTCGCTATAATGGATCCGAGAGGGCTTCTGGTAAGCCTGGTTATGAAGGATGTTTGCAACCCTAATCGCTGGGCGGTAATTGTGGCATTCAGTTCACTTCCAGCAACGTAGAGATCAAAGCCGCAGGCCTGTTCAATACACTGACCTTTTGGAGGAGAAAATCGCAGCATCGCTTCACCGAAGCTTATTAGATCAAAGGCCATTGCAGGACTTCCTTTCTAAGTTCAAGCTCCACAATTTCACAATTTCAAGTTCAAACCCTACAACCTTACTAAGAGTACGCTCGGAGCCTCTATCGAGGGGCTACATCCCACAATGTATCAGCACAATTTCTGAGGATGGCCACAACATATGGAGGCGGTAAGGGTTTTTGAGCAATCTCCTGGTGAATTGAAGCCATAGGATTTCTGAGAGGTTTCCCCTCGAAAACCGCAGCCCTGGTTACCAGTCTGCTACGGATCCATCGTCGTTATGATATACTCTAGGCGTATTCCACCAGCCATCATATTCCTTTTCCTTGATGGCTTGCTCGTCTAATTCGATCCCAAAGCCGGCATCTTCAGGCACCCTGACATACCCGTCCTCCATAACGAACGGTTGCTTAAGGTAGCCCTCGCCGAATGTAACTTGTTCCTGCATCAAAAAATTGGGAACACACGCATCTAATTGAAGGGAGACGGCCAGTGCAATCGGCCCCAAAGGATTGTGAGGGGCAACCGAAGCATAGTACGTCTCAGCCATGGCTGCAATCTTCTTGCATTCCATGATGCCCCCAGCGTGACATAAATCTGGCTGTAGGATCGAAGCGGCTCCCTTTTCTAGGACCTTGAGGAAACCCCACTTTGTATAGAGTCGCTCGCCCGTTGCTATAGGGATTGTAGTTGAACGCGCGATATCCGCCATGGCGTCAACGTTCTCGGGTAAACATGGCTCTTCGATGAAATAAGGGTAATAAGGCTCAAGGGCTCTAATCAACCTCTTGGACAGTGCTGGCGAAAAGCGGCCATGAAAATCTATGGCTGTATCGATCGATTTACCCACAGCATTGCGCACAGCCTTAAATTTCTCTACACATTGCTCAATGAAATCCTGGCTTTCCATGAAGTGGATAGGGGCATCGAAAGTCATCTTGATAGCCTTGAAGCCCTCTCCCACACGCGCGCGGGCATTGGTGACGAGCTCTTCGGCCGTCGCTCCTCCGACATGAGCATACATCCGGATTTTCGAGCGGCATGCTCCGCCAAGTAGTTGATATACGGGAACACCTAAGGATTTACCGAGAATATCCCACATTGCCTGCTCAATCCCACTGATCGCGCTTGTCAGCACAGGTCCGCCGCGGTAAAACCCTCCCCGGTACATTGCCTGCCAGTGGTGTTCTATAGTGCGTGGATCCTTGCCGATCAGGTAGTCCTCAAGTTCATGGACTACCGCTGCGACAGCGTGAGCGTGACCTTCAAGGATGGGTTCGCCATAGCCGATGATATCTTTGTCGGTATACATCTCGAGGAACATCCATCTTGGTTTCACCATAGTCAGTTTCAATCTGGTGATCTTCATCGACTATACACCTCGTATCATTATTTACTGTTTCACGGCACCTGCGGTCAGGCTGTTGATCAAATATTTCTGAAGGAATAAGAATACAATAGCGAGCGGGATGCTGGCTAGAATCGACACGGTCATCATGTCGTTCCAGGCTATTCGATATTGACCGATTAATTCACCGATCCCCACGGCAACTGTCTTCATCTCGGTTGTGGTAGTTAAGACAAGCGCAAACATGTACTCATTCCACCCTACCAGGAAAGAATAAATGGCCGTTGCAACCAGGCCTGGCAGGGTGAGAGGCAAAATAATACTCAGAAATGTCCTCAGCCGGTTGCAGCCATCAATTAGAGCCGCATCATCCAGCTCCTTCGGGATCCCTTCGAAGTATCCCAGCATCATCCACGAGCAAAAGGGGATAGTAAATGAAATATACACTAGGATGAGGCCGGTGTAGGTGTTGATTAGGCCAAAAGTCCTCATTAGCTTGAAGTAAGGAATCAATAGCATAATCGAGGGAAACATCTGTGTGGCCAGCAAGAAGGTAAGGAAGGCTCCCTTGCCCGCGAAACGGAATCGTGATACCCCATAGCCGGCCAAGCACGAAAATGCTAGCGAGATGATAGTGGAAACAGACACTACGAAGATGCTATTGAAAAAATACCTGGCGAGCGGGTAGTTTTTCCATATGTTTATATAATTATCCAGGGTAGGACTCAATGGAATCCATCTCGGCGGGATAGAGAAAGTCTCTTCTAACGTCTTGATGGAGGTCGAAAACATCCAGAGGATGGGTATAATCACGATAAGCGAGCTCAAGGTAAGTCCTACATAAATCAAAGGTTTCCAATCACGTTTAGTTCCCCTCATCGCCAAGCATCCTCCTGTACCCGTAACCAAATAAGAAGCAGATGAAGAAGACTATCACGGCCATTGATGCGGCTTCTCCGAATCGGAAATACTCAAAGGCGGTCTTGTAAATATCAATGCTTATAACGTTAGTAGCGTCGACAGGCCCACCTTGAGTTAGTACCCAAATTATAGTGAAATGTTTAAACCACCACACAGTATCCAGAATAAGGGAAACCACGAGCACGTATCGCAGGCCTGGCAATGTTATATATCTGAATGCCTGGATGGGGGAAGCCCCATCGATTTGGGCCGCCTCATAAAGCTCTTGCGGAATAGCCTGCAAACCCGCTAGCAGCATGACCATTATTAGTGGATAGCCTTTCCATATCGCAGCGATTATAACGGCCGGCAGAGCTGCTGATGGGCTGCCCAGCCAGGATATGGGGGCGGCGATGACATGCAGTTGAACGAGAAAATGGTTAATGAGCCCGTACATTGGGTTATACAGCCATTTCCACACCAGCGCAACGACCACCTCGGGAAACAACCACGGGGTGAGCAGAATCGCGCGAAATACTGCACGGCCAGGGATCTTCACATTAAGCATAAGCGCCAGGACCATTCCCAAGATAAAATGTCCCAGCACGGTCCAGAAGGTAAATGATATCGTAATCCGGATCTTCGACCAGAAGACCGAATCCGTTAATATTCTGAGGTAATACTTAAGCCCGACGAGATTCCATCTCGCCATGAGGTTTGTGTTGAAAAGGCTTATATACCCGCCGTATATCAGAGGGTAGATAACGAGCATCAGCATCACCAGGAAGGCGGGAAAGATGAAAAGATATCCCCCTAACTCCCTCCGGTTTGCCGTTCTTAACCTCTCCCCCATCTGGAATATCCCCCTAGCCTCATTAGCATGGCACGAGAGCATGAACGAGTTTTTGCAGCCATTTACGATTCGTATTCAATATAATCTTGATCCTATCTCTCTGATGGGGAGACACCCCGGTGCCTCCCCGGAGTTGAACATTGAGGCCGATAGACTACTGAGAACGGTAGATTATTGAGCGCGACGGATAGCCGCCCGGATCTTTTCTCCGGCTTTCTTTGCAGCCTGCTCAGGGGTAGCCTGACCGGTTAATACCGCCTGCACGGCCTCGCCTTCAATATCAATTATTTCCGGGTAAAAAGCTACGTTTGGAACAGCCTCCGCGTAGTCCATTGCCTTGACAAAGCCAGCATAGACGGGGCCTGAAATCTGGGGCTCCTTACCCGCATCAATACGGCATGGCATACGTCCTGTTACCCGGTTCCATTCTAGCAGGTTTTCCTTGCTAATAAGATATTTGAGATACTTTACTGCAGCATCTTTATGTTTACTCGTCTTAGAGATAGAGAAACCGTAGACTCCCAGGAAGGAAACGTGTTTTTCCTTTTTAGGCACAGGTACACTATAGATTTTGCCGGCTAGTTTTGGATTCCGCGCAAGTATGCCGCCTATGGAATGCGGGCCAGTTATCATCATGCCGGTTTTTTCAAGGGCCATCAACTCAAGGGCTTCAGCGTAGCTTACCTCGGTCGGTCCCGGGGGTACGACATGGTCTTTTAAGTATAAATCAGTGAAGAAACGCAGCGCGTTGATTCCCTTTGGACTATCCACATCGGTAACCCAATTCCCGGATGTATCCCGCCGAAGCTCATATGCTCCGAAGGTTTTCAAGATGCAATTATAACGCGACATGGCTGAGTCATTACGGGCGCCGAGCATAGCGAAACCCCAGCGGTCAACCTTGCCATCGTTATTGACATCTTTGGTAAGCTTCTTAGCAACCGCTACGAAGTCATCCCAGGTTTGAGGAGCCGCTAACCCTTCGGCTTTGAACCAATCACCACGATAAAGCAGGGCGAGTGGTGTGCTAAACCAAGGAATAAATTGAAGTTTTCCATTTAAACTTGCTTCGCGGATTGCGTTGGGATAAAACCCTTTAATGAAATCCGGCCCCAATAGTTCGTCTAGATCTTCCACTATTCCCAGGTCGGCAGCTTGTGCAACGAATTGTGGCACATTCGTAAAGATATCCGGCATATCTCCCCCAGTCGCCAGGGTAGTTATCTTTGCATAGACATTGTTCATCGGGACCCCGATGAATTCTATCTTGATATCCGGATTCTTCTGCATGAACTCTTCAGCAATCTGGCGTTCTACGTTTCCCTCGGGCTTCTCCACAATGGTCGTTGAAAGCACCCTCAGTGTTATGGACGCTGCATATGACTGGAAATTTAAAGCCGTAAGTATAAGGAAGATAACGAACAGAGATATAGTCATAACCTTATGTTTTTTCATTGCCGTAATTCTCCTTTCTATAACGAAAACGAATAACCTAGCCAGTTCCTGGTGGTTTTGGAATTTAGCTGTCTTCAGAATCTCTCAGGAGCTGTCTACGCCTTGGAAGCTGCGCCTGCGAGAGGTGTTAGAGATGTTAAATTAGGTAAATACCCAAGCTGTTCAGAGATCCGTACGGCAGCTCCTTTGACCTTTTCTCCCAGGTCAGATGTTATTCGTTCAAGGCTAATACGAAAAGCCGGACCCGATATGCTCAGGGCGCCGATCACGCGCCCTGTGTTATCATAAATAGGGGCACCTGCACAGCGAACCTGTTCCTCATTCTCCATGTCATCAATCGAATAACCTCGAGCTCTCGTTTTCGCTATCTCCCTCCTCAGTTGCTCGACATCGATAATGGTGTTAGGCGTATGGTGCCTCAACCCGCGGCGAATCACCTCCTCCATGAGCTTTTCTGGAGCAAAGGCCAGTATGGCCTTGCCAAGTCCTGTACAGTATAATTCATTTCTGCCCCCAATCTGGGTATGGGGACGGATGGGCAGGGGACTATTGACTCGCTCCAGATAGGCTACCTCCAAGCCTTCTAGTATCCCAAGATAGATCGTTTCCTTTGTGACTTGACATAACTCTTCCATGATGGGAAGGGCGATCTTACGTAGGTCCTGCGCTTCCAAGAAGATGTTACTTAGCTCGACCACCTTGAAACCTAGCTCATACATACCGTCCACAGAATTCTGGCGTATCAAGCCATAAGACTCGAGGCAGGCAAGGTAACGATAAACCGTTGAGATGTTGAATTTGGTTGTTTTAGCGAGTTCTCTTAAACTAATCCCTTTGTGCGTTGTCTTTACATGATCGGCTACAGCCTGCAACACGACGAGGGCTTTGCTTACGGTAGAATCGACCAGCTTCTCTTTTGTCGATTGAGTTGCCATAAGATTGATCCCCTACAAGTCCAGGTTATTTCATATGGTGAAATAACATTTTATATATTAATCATTCGATGTGCATCCCCATATTCCTGCTTTAAGAAAGCTAAAATTTCCGAATCCAAATATCAACCGATTGAGCAGGGTTCTTGAAGGCCATCTGCATTTATTTAATTCAAAAGGTAAGCGCACAGTAATGTATGTAACTAGGCTTCACCTTATAGTGATATTTACAACGCCCCCTTTGAAAAATAGACGCATCCGTCCGGGAGATTTTCATCCATCTTATGGTGCCGCCTGGGCGACATGGAGGTCCATTGGGAAAAGTGGCGAGGGATCGACCAAGCGTTAGGGGCTGAAGCGATAAGTAGATTAAGAGCAAGAGTAAATGTATTAGACGAGTCGGTTCGCCCGAATATAAAAAATTGTCTTAACAGTAGGAGGATAATACGCAAAATTGCCGAATATATAGTTTGAACAATTGCAAGTTAATTGAGCAAGTGCACGAATCTTAGCGGAGCGGAACGCAAAAGACATATAGGCTGTAGGTGGCGGTGCGCTGCGATGGCTCGATCTGTAAGAGATGAGCGAAGGCTGAAGGTTGATATAGCACGTCGTTACTATTTGGATGGGGCAACTCAAACGGAAATAGCCGAGGCGCTTGGCTTATCTCGCATGGCCGTTCAACGCATATTGGCGCAGTGTCGGAAGGAGCAGATCGTGGAGATTACGATCAAAGATCCCATTTGCAATTGCCTGGCCTTGGAGGATGAGGTAAAAAGCCGTTTCTCATTGGTGGACGCCGTTATTGTCAATTCGCCTGCGGATCCGTCCCTGCTCCAGAAGAATATCGCCCGTTTCGCGGCTCGATATCTGACAGAGCATCTCACGCCCGGTATGACTATAGGGGCGGCGTGGGGTAGGACGGTGTTTCAGATGATGCAGTTTCTGGAACCCCGCCCCCAGCCTGATCTGTGCCCAGGCCTGCGCGTCGTATCGTTAATGGGATCACTGAGCACTTCTCTGGTTGTTCATCCCTATTCTATTGTCAACAAGATCGGGGAGGTGTTCAACGCCGAGGTGTATTACATCTCCGCCCCTGCGGTCGCCAACCTTCCCGAAACCAGGAATATATTTCTTGCAGAAAAATCCGTTCAGGCAATCTTGGACCTGGCCAGGCAGGCCGATATCGCTGTGGTGGGAATCGGCGACGTGGGCGAACGTGCAACCCTGCTACAGACTGGTTACCTGACGCTCACGGAACTCAAGGAACTGGCCGGGCGGGGAGCGGTGGGTGAGATCTTGGTATGGCATTACGATATAAATGGTTCCCTCGTGGAATCTCCCCTATCCCCCCGTATCGTCGGGTTGAGCCCGATAGAGCTGAGACAGATCAAGAGGGTGATCGGCGTGGCGGGTGGGCCGGAGAAGGTTAAGGCGATCCTCGGGGCCCTCCGGGGGCGCTACATCAACGTCCTGGTGACGGACGAGGAGACGGCGCGGGAGCTTATGAACCTCGATAGCCATCTATAAGGATGAGATTCCGATTGCCCTCGCCGAACTCGGGGCTATAGTTGGCAGCACAATTCCCGTGGCGCCATATATCACCTTTGCAACCGCCGCCCTGGCTGAGACTGCATACCGCGTTATGGGGGATAGACGCGCGGTGGTATTGCGAAATCACGGTGTCGTTACAATCGGCGAAGACCTGAGAGATGCTATGGCGGTGGCGATTGTGGTCGAAGATAATGCGGTTGTCTACTGGCTGGCGTCCCAGATCGGAGAGCCTTCTACAGTGCCCTATGAGGAGGTGCAAAAACTGCGGTCCCTCTACCTGAGCCGGTATGGCCAGGTGGATGACAGGGGCAGATAGTCGGATGGTTGGCTCGTATGAACTCCGGTAGGGCCCGGTGACAAGTAGCGAAGGGGGTGATGGGAAGCAGGCGGAAGGATGTGATGCTTGGGGTTGCTGTGGAATTTGTTGCAGGGCAGCTTAAGGATTCTGCAATAGAAGTTAAAGTCAAAATAATTAAATAATTAAGATGATATGGAGGCGCGATGAAATGAGGAAAACACGAGTTGTCTCATGGATTGCATTGGCGCTAGCGCTGGCGTTGGTGTTCGCCTGCCTGACCGCGGCGAGCGCGGCCGAGAAATTTAACTGGAAGAAATATTCAGGGGCCAAAATACGTTTGTTGCTCAACAAGCATCCGTATACTGAGGCGTTGCTGGGAGACCTGAAGGCCTTCGAGGACTTGACAGGCATCAAAGTGGAGTATGATATATTCCCCGAGCAGAACTACTTCGATAAGGTGACCATCGATCTATCGAGCGGATCCGGGTCATACGACGTATTCATGACTGGGGCGTACCAAGTTTGGCAGTACGCGCCTCCAGGGTGGATGGAGCCCCTTGAACCCTACATTAACGATCCCTCGATGACAAATCCGGATTACGACTGGGAAGATATATACCCCAATCTGAGAAAGTCTGACCAGTGGAATCTGAAGCCTGGCAACCCCCTCGGGAGCGGGCACCAGTGGGCCATCCCATGGGGCTTTGAGGCCAACGCCTTGATGTACAGGGTGGATCTATTTAAGAAATACGGGATCGCGGTGCCGGAGAGCCTGCCCGCGCTCTATGAGACAGCCAAGAAGCTGAATAACATTGATGGCTCTGGAATGGCTGGCATAGTTGTGCGCGGCAGCAAGAACTGGGCGACAATTCACCCGGGTTTTATGACCCAGTATGCGAGCTACGGCGCAAGAGATTTCGATGATAAGCTTAACGCCGTTATGAATAGCCCCAAGGCTGTGGAGATGACCGATCTGTGGGTGAAGATGGTTAGGGAAGCCGGGCCCAAGGCTTGGACGACCTACACCTGGTATCAGGCGGGCTCGGATTTCGGCGCCGGAAAGGCTGCTATGCTCTTTGATGCGGATATCCTGGGCTACTTCCAGAATGTACCCGGCGCGTCCGCCTGCTCCGGCAAGGTAGGCTGGGCCCCGGGTCCCAAAGGCCCTGAGGGAAAGCTTGTAACCAACATGTGGATATGGTCGCTCTCCATGAGTGCGAAGTCCAAAAATAAGGGGGCTGCATGGTACTTCATGCAGTGGGCGACAGGCAAAGAGCACCTAACAAAGGCTGCCGTTGACTTTGCAATGGTGGACCCCGTAAGGAAGTCCGTCTGGGAGAATCCCAAGTTCATAGCTAAGATGAAGGAGAATTATCACTTCTACGAGACGTTCCAGGCTATAATCGATAATTGCTCAATCCTGTTTACGCCACAACCCAAATTCTTCGAGACGACAACCGAATGGGCAGCGACGCTACATGACATCTACTATGGCGAAGATGCAAAGAAAGCCCTGGATAAGCTGGTCGCCAAGATCAATCGCATGATGACCCAGGCCGGCATCCGAAAGCCATAACCCTGAAGTTAGTTGTGGCCAGGGAATTCGGGAGCCGTAATGTGGCCGATGTGATGCAATGTGATGTAGCGTAATATGATGTGATGTCATGTGATGTCATGAACTAATAGCGTATCAGGTGCCTCGGCTTCCGCCTGGCACCGTGCTCCTGACTCTAACATTAACTCTGTTATTAACCCTGTGGTCAAGTCAGGTCAGGATGGAATTGGGGCAAAGGTCGGCCGGTTGACGCGCTGAGCTGGTATCTGGCGAAGCCGGGGCGCCTGGAGGTATGAGGTATGTATATGAGGTAGGTATGTATATAGAGTATGTAAAGTACAGATTACCAAAGCAGGCACTTAAGTGGGGCTTAACTAGACTTGAAAAGGGCGGGGTTGATATATGACAATGACTCGCTATAATGCGTCAGCCGAATCAGCCATTCAGCCCGGGCAGTTTGCACCGGACCCACGCGACCTGAGGCCGCCTTTGTCCGTTAGGGCCCGACCTTACTTGATCATACTGCCGGCGCTCCTGTTAACGGTGGGCATTCTCTACCCGTTTGGCCTCGCCGTCTACTATTCGCTGACCAATTATACATTGAGCAACCCGAATTATTCATTTGTGGGCTTCCTCAACTATACGATGCTCCTGACAGACCCGGAGTTTTACCACAGCGCTAAAGTCACGCTGGCGTACGCATTCAGCGCGACGGTAGTGGAAACGCTGCTTGGCCTGGGCGTCGCGCTCCTGCTCAACAGGGAGACGCGCCTGGCGAAAGCGCTTCGCACGGTGATGATCTTTCCACTCATGATCGCCCCGGTTATCGGCACATTGATATGGAAGCTGATGATGCAGCCCAGCGTCGGCATCCTGAATTATCTGCTTGGTTTTATCGGCCTTTCTCATTTCGAATGGGCGGCGGCACCGCAGAGCGCCCTGTTTTCGGTGGTGCTGGTGGATGTCTGGATTTATACGCCGTTTATATCGCTTTTGCTGTTGGCGGGCCTTCAATCCATGCCTAAAGAACCCTTTGAGTCCGCCCGGGTTGATGGCGGCTCCGCCTGGTTTACATTTAAGAATTTAACCCTTCCCATGCTTGCGCCCTTTCTTCTCATAGCTGTCATATTCAGGCTCATAGATTCTTTGAAGATGTTTGATGTAATCTACGCGATGACGGGAGGAGGCCCGGGTCAGACTCTAATGAACTTTCCCCTCCAGGCATATTATTACGGAATCCTTTACATGAATCTGAGCTACGGTCTGACCTACATGATCATTCTTTGGGCTATTGTATACCTGATAAGCCAGATCCTGGTGGTATATTGGGGCAAAGCCCAGCAGCGTGCAGCAGGCTTCTAGCTACCCGACTTCAGGCAAATATGAACGGCGAATATGAACTATATACTATATAGACTGCTTCATAGACTGCTTCCTATGCTACAGGAGCGCTATGGAAGCGGAGCGGAGCAGAGCAGGATAACCCCGGGTCCTGGGTTGCAGGTCCTGGATTACGGTGCGATGGCGAGGGGGGTATAAAGATGGAATCCAGCGCGAGAAATAAATTCACTCAAAGCCTTTTGACCGTTATTATGTTGATTTATTTCGCCTTTGCTCTCTTCCCGATAATTTGGATGATATTGATATCCCTTAAGAGCCAGCCGGAGCTTTTCACAACGAAATTTGTTTTCAAGCCAACGATCGAGAGTTATAAGGCTATAACAGTAGGCCTCAGATATTTAAAAGGCACGGGGAGTTTCCGGCCGGATTTTCCCAGATTCTTTCTAAACAGCATAATCATAAGCACGACATCCGTAGCGATATCGGTGCTGGTGGGCGTGCCGGCCGCATACGCTCTGGCCAGGTTCAAGTTCCCGGGCAAGGAAAACCTTGCTTTCACGTTCCTGTCCTTCCGGTTTGCCCCGGAGCTGAGCGTGATCATCCCGCTATCTATATTGTATCGGAGGTTCGGGCTTTACGATACCTACATCGGCATAATATGGGTGTACCAGCTCATCACATTACCCCTTTTAATCTGGGTGTTACGTGGATACTTTGAGGATATATCCACAGAGATCGAGCAGGCCGCCATGACCGATGGGTATACCTACTGGCAGGTCTTTTGGAGGATACTACTGCCGCTGATCAGGCCGGGCCTCGCTGCCTCCGCGCTGCTGGCATTTGTATTCGCATGGAATAACTTCATCTTCGCTATGATCCTGGGTGGCGGAAAGGTCCAGACGGTTACCGTTGCCGCCCTCTCGTTTCTGGCTTCGGAGCAGGCACATTACAACCAGATGGCGGCCGCTAGCCTGATTTCGGCGGTGCCCCAGATAGTCCTCGCGCTCATAATCCAGAAGTCCCTGGTCCGCGGCCTTACATTTGGTGCGGTTAAGGGATAAGTGAGAGCTATGAGAGTTAAAGGATAGGTGGGATAGGAGGATGCAGTGCCTGGCAGGATACGGTGGGACAGGATACGGTGAGAAATGAGAACGCTAGAGGACCCCAGGAAGGAGTTAAGGAGGGTCTCACGTTATGGCAAGGCTTGGTCTATACAACCTCTGGAAGCATTTCGGGAAACTCACAGCCGTTAAGGGGCTAACCCTGGAGGTTAAGGATAAGGAGTTTGTGGTGTTGCTTGGTCCATCCGGAGCTGGTAAGACTACGACACTGAAGCTCATCGCTGGTGTTGAAAAGCCGAATGGCGGGTATGTTATGATCGGGGACAAGGTCGTGAACGCGACGGAGCCGCATCGACGTAATGTAGCTATGGCTTTCGAGACCTACGCCCTTTACCCGCATTTTACGGTGTATGAGAATCTGGCCTTTCCGCTACGAGCACCGGGTATGAGGCTTTCACCGCAGGAGCTCGAGCGAAGGGTCAGGCGCGTGGCTGAGGTGCTCAATATTGACATGCTTTTCGATAGGAAGCCGGCGGAGTTGAGCAACGGTCAGAAGCAGAGGGTATCTCTGGGCAGAACCATGGTCCGCGAGCCGGACATATTCCTCCTCGATGAGCCCTTGTCCCACCTGGATGCCAAGCTGCGTCACCACATGCGGATGGAATTCAAGAGGCTGGAATCCAGCCTGAATACCACCGTACTATATGTAACTCATGATTATCTCGAGGCGCTCGCCCTCGCAGATAGGATAGCGGTGATAAATCAGGGGGTGCTACAGCAGGTCGGGACACCTGACGAGATCTTCAACCGCCCTGTAAATCAGTTCGTCGCGACGGCCCTGGGACAACCTGAAATAAACCTTATTGATGGGGATATTATAACGGAGGCCGGTGCCCCGGTATTTGTTGCTATGGACGGCGAGCTTAAGATTAGAGTACCCCAGATATTGCATAAACCTTTGATGAAGAAGGGTCTCAAAAAGGCACGCATAGGCGTGAGGCCGTTTGACATAGGGGTGGTGAGGGCTCGCGGCCGAGGGGATGATCAGGTCGACAGAGATGGCGACAAGGCGCGCTTCAGGGGAAGGGTTTACGTTTTTGAATCGCTGGGCAACAAGGGCGTTTTGACCGTTCGGGTCGGAAAGGCCAGGTTGAGTGTGTTGACATCCGCGAATTTCAAGGCTAATGTCGATGAGAGCATCACGCTGGAGGTCGACTGCAGCAAGATCATAGTATTCGATCCCGAGACCACAGAGAATATCGCCCTGACGGTAACAGCGTAGCCAGGCGGCCAGGGGGGCAACCAGGCAGGGTTGCAAAAAGCGGATGTTGTCGCATAAAGAGGGGAGATATCTTATGGCTGAGGTAGTGCTTAATAAGGTATGCAAGACATACACCGGCAGAGGTGGGAGGGAGGAGGTCGAGGCGGTAAAGAATCTCGATCTCACCATAGAGGATGGCGAGTTTTTGGCGCTTCTAGGGCCATCCGGCTGCGGGAAAACCTCCACCCTGCGGATGATCGTGGGTTTGGAGCAGATAACTTCGGGGGATATTTATATCGGAGGGCGCCGCGTGAACGATCTCGAGCCGAAGGATAGGGATGTGGCGCTGGCGTTTGAAACCTATGCCCTGTATCCCCCATTGAGCGTCAGGGATAATATAGCCTTTTGTCTCCGGGCGCGCAAGATGCCGGAGGCTGGGGTGAGGGAGCGGGTTTCCCAGGTTGCGGAGATCCTGGATATAACGGGGATTCTGGATCGTAAGCCCGGCGAGCTCGGCAGCGGGGAAAAACAACGGGTTTCCCTGGCCCGCGCGCTTGTAAGAAATCCGGCAGTATTTCTCATGGATGAGCCGCTTTCGCACCTCGATGCGAAACTGCGCCATCACATGAGGAAGGAGCTCAAGCGCCTCCATGCGGAGATCCGCACCACAACCGTGCTTGTGACCCATGACCAGCTCGAGGCCATAGCCATGGCGGATAGAGTGGCCATTATGAATCTTGGAGAGCTGCAACAGGTCGGCACCCCCGACGAGGTGTACAACAACCCTGTGAATGAATTCGTAGCTGATTTCGTCGGGGAGCCTCCAATTAATTTTCTGAATTGCGAGATTGTAGCTGAGAATGGAGAGCTTTACGCTGTGGGTGGGAACCGCAGTTTGAGGCTCAAGATCCCTGGCAAGGCGTGGGAAGGGTTGAAGAAGTCTAACCTGCGCAAGGTGAAACTCGGTATAAGGCCCCTGGACATCAAATATTCTTTTACACCACCGGATGAGCTTAATGGGCAGCAGGCCGGGGGGGTCGTATATACCTTCGAGCCCCTTGGTGAAGAAGGACATCTGACGGTCCAGATCGGGAATGAACTCGTAACGGTCATAACCCCGCCGGTCCTCGATACCCGGCCGGAGGAGAAGGTCTGGCTGATCTTCAGCGAGGAGCGGCTTCATTTATTCGATGCAGCTACGGGGATAGCCATCTGCTGAATTATGGTGTAGGGGCGTGTATATACATGTCGGGGTCTTCTGACTCTAGATATCTCATGGGTATAGATGTGGGAACATCCTTCGTCAAGACCGTCCTGCTGGATCTCGACGGGGACGAGATTTTCGTGGCCGGTGAGAGGAACGCAGTTGAATCAGTCCAGCCGGGCTGGGCCGAACAGGATATGATGCTCCTTTGGGAGATCACAAAGAAAACAGTTCGGGCTGTAATGTCCAGGAGCGCTGTGCCCCCTGAGGCCGTGACCGCTGTGGGCATAACGGGCCAGGGTGATGGGACATGGCTTATAGGGAGGGACGGAAACCCGGTACGCCGCGCCCTGATCTGGCTTGACGGGAGGACGGGCGACGTGGTCTCGAGATGGCACGTGGATGGGACCAACCATGAGGTTTTCAAGCAAACGGGCACGGTCTTGACCCCGGGTCACCAGAGCTCCCAGCTATACTGGTTGGATAAGGCCGAGCCGGAGTCGCTGGCAAAGGCGAAGGCGGTCCTTCATGCCAAGGACTGGATATTCTTCAAGTTCACACGGGAGATAACAACTGATGAATCTGAGGCATCATATACGTTTTTCGACATAAGGAATAACCGATATTCTGACAGGGTATTCGAAATTCTCGGTATCGAAAGGTGGCGGCACTTGATCCCACCCGCCCATCCGAGCTGCGAGAATATCGGTGAGCTCGACGGCGATATCGCCCGCGAGATCGGCCTGCTCCCTGGCACGCCTGTCGCGTCGGGGCCCGTAGATGTAGCGGCTACGGCCATAGGGGCGGGTGCGTTGTACGAAGGGGATGGGTGCTCGGTCATAGGCACGGCAGGGATACATCAGATTGTAATGGATGAACCCCTCACTGAGCCACCCGATGTAGGGTATACTCTGTGCTACGGGCCTCCCGGTAAGTGGTTGCGCATGCTGCCGACAATGGCATGCACCTCGAATCTGGAGTGGTTCATACGGCATTTTTGTTGGGAGGACATCCAGGAGGCCGGCCGGCTCGAGATGGATTCATGGAATTACCTGGAGCAAATTGCTGAACGTGTACCAATCGGTTCGGAGGGGGTGATTTACCATCCTTATATAGACCCTGCAGGCGAACGGGTGCCATTCGTTAAACCATCAGCGCGGGCCCAATTCCTCGGGCTGAGTTCCTTTCACACGCGACATCACCTGCTCAGGGCCGTATATGAGGGGGTAGCCCTGTCCGCGCTGGATTGCTACAGCTATATGCCAAAGGAGATCAGGGTGATCAGGCTCGCGGGCGGGGGTGCCAAAAGCAGGTTTTGGGCCCAGATGTTTGCCGACGTGACCGGAAAGGCCACATGGACCCTTGTGGGGACGGAGTTTGGTGCGAAGGGGGCAGCGATAAACGCTGGGGTGGCCGTTGGGGCCTACAGGGGCTTTGAGGATGCGCTTGAGCGGACGGTGAAGGTCTCCAGGGAGTACCATCCAGTGCCCGAGAGGACGGAGCGCTATCGCCGGATGTATGAAGTCTACCGTGAGACCTACCGCTTGATGTGGGGGGTGTGGGATAGAAGTATGCATCCGGTATTCATGGATAATTTAGTCTAATTCTTGAACTTTAAATAAATCAGGGTTCTACCTGGGGAGGGAGTAAGAATGGTAGATCTACCCAAGACCATGAAGGCCCTTGTTTGTTATGCGCCGCATGATTATAGGCTGGAGGAGGTAGAAACCCCGACGCCGGGGCCCGAGGAGGTGGTCATAAAGGTAGAAGCGTGCGGAATATGTGCGGGCGATGTGAAGGCCTACCATGGTAGCGCCGAGAGTTTCTGGGGGGGCGGCATCAATCCGCCATGGATCAAGGCCCCTGTTATTCCGGGGCACGAGTTTATAGGCACCGTAGCGGCCTTGGGGCCCGGGGCGAGGGAGAAGTATGGGCTTGAGATAGGCGACAGGGCGATCTCCGAGCAGATCGTCCCGTGCTGGAGATGCCGGTATTGCAAGACGGGACATTACTGGATGTGCGAGGTCCATAACATCTACGGTTTTCAAAAGGAAGTCCACGGGGGCATGGCCGAGTACATGAAGTTTACAAAGGATGCAATAAACTACAAGGTGCCGAAGACGATCCCGGCGAGGGAGGCGGCCATGATCGAGCCGCTCTCGTGCTCGATTCACGCTGTGGAGCGCGCCGACATACAGCTCGGGGACGTGGTGGTTATATCCGGGGCGGGCCCGCTTGGCCTCGGGATGGTGGCGGTCTCCAGGCTTAGAGCTCCCGGCAAGCTCATAGTGCTGGATCTTAAGCCCAACCGGTTGGAGCTCGCGAAAAAGCTCGGCGCGGACATGGTCATCAACCCCAAGGAAGATGATGCTATAGCTATAGTCAAGGATTTAACAGGCGGCTATGGCTGTGATGTGTATATCGAGGCTACCGGCCATACGTCAAGCGTGATCCAGGGACTTCAGATGATCAGAAAGCTTGGGACGTTTGTGGAATTTAGCGTCTTTTCAGATCCTACTACGGTTGACTGGAGCATTATCGGGGACCGGAAGGAATTGAATCTCTTCGGGGCTCATCTCAGCCCTTACTGTTATCCCAAAGCTATTGATTATATAGCAAACGGTAGTGTGCCCGTAAGTGACATCGTAACTCATGCATTCCCCCTGGAGCAGTATAAAGAGGCCTTTGAGAAGATGGGATCTGGCGAGGATTCGATAAAGGTGGTGCTCATGCCCTCCCTTCTAGTATAGATGAGATGGAGGTTGGGGTTGGCCACCACGGGGAGCCCGGGCTTAAGAGGGAGAAGTTAAGACCCGTGGATGAGATAGTGGATATGCTTTGTGCCGAGGTCATTCCCGATTTCCCATTTGAGGCTGGCGATGAGGTCGTGACATTGATCAACGGCCTTGGAGCAACGCCTCAGCTTGAGCTCTACATAGCAAATAGGCGGCTCTTTAAGAACGTAACGGATAAGGGGATAAGGATATACAGGGCGCTTGTAGGTGAGTTCTTCACCGCCCTCGAGATGGCGGGATTCTCCATCACCCTGTGCAGGCTCGATGAAGAGCTCAAGGAGCTACTTGATGCTGAGGTCTATACCCCGTATTTCACCCAGGCCGGGTGAGGAATGAGCGTGAGCGTGGAAATGGGAGAGATGTACATGGATAGCTCGAAGGCACGCTCGAGCGCCTTCATCGTGCCGTCGGTTTAGTCTGAATAGCGCGCGCCCTACCGTACGAGAACCCTCCTGGCAGCATCAGGATGCGGTATAACCCCAGGTGCATGTCAGGATAAATGGAGGCCAAATCCGCCTATCTGACATGGCAATCGGCGTCTGCGTCGAAAACTGAGATTAGGCAGTAATATTCCATGGCGATTTGCAAAGGCTAATACAAGATCAGTAATGGCCTCAAACTTGAAGGTGTGAGGACTTTTGAACACGATACGGGCAGGCGGATTGGACGAGGGGGCGCAGGGTGAGGTCGTGGCTATGCGGGAGACTATACGGGGGACCGAGCCCGCGACGACCGCGGCGCGGGAGATGACGCTTATCAAGCACCTTGAGGAGCTCCGGGCCAGGATCATCAACGCGGTGGTTGCCGTGCTCGCAGCGAGCTGCCTCGTTTACCTGAAGGTGGACTGGATCCTGGCGGCGATCACCAGGCCCGTGGGGAGTCTGGTCTTTTTGAGCCCTGCAGAGGCCTTTGTTGTCCGGATCAAGCTGGCTCTGGTGGGCGGCGCGATCCTGGCGGGGCCAGTCATCCTTTTTGAGGCATGGAGATTTGCAGCTCCCGCCCTCACGCCTGCGGAGGCGAGACAGGCACTCCTCTTCCTGCCGGCGGCGTTCGTAGCCTTTTTTGTTGGGGCCGCTTTTAGCTTGCTGGTCGCCTTCCCCGTCGCAATGAAGTTCTTGATGAAGTTTGCCACCCCGCAGCTAATCCCCATGATATCCATCGGTGAATATGTTTCCTTTGCGGTCCTGTTGACCGTTAGCCTCGGGCTGGTCTTTGAGATGCCGCTTGCGATCTTGTTGCTCACCAGGCTAGGCCTTGTGACCCCCCGCGGCCTCGCGGCCAGGCGCAGATACGTGATCCTGGGGGTCTTTGTCGTCGCCGCCGTGATAACACCGACGGTGGATATGATTTCTCAAGTGCTGGTTGCCGCGCCCTTGTGGGCCCTGTTCGAAATCGGGGTCCTGCTCGCGAGGTTCGCCGGCTAGCCGTCATCTCTTAATTTCCCTGAAGACCTGCACCGATACTATGCAGCATATAGCCCAGAAGCCTCCTATTGCAAATCCTGCCAGGACATCGCTGGGGTAGTGCACCCCGAGGTAGACCCGGCTCGCCCCGATCATCAATATGAGGAGGAGTCCTGCGAGGAGTATTACCGGTTTCACCAGTTTACCCCTGCCTGGCTTGATATTCACAAGCAGGAGATATACCAGGGCCCCCAGAACCGCGGTGGACACGGTGGCGTGGCCGCTCGGGAAGCTGAAACCCGAGGCCTCCACCAGCCGGGGATAGTCCGGGCGCGGCCGTTGGAAGATCGCCTTCAGGAAGCTTTCGAGGAATACTCCACCGGCAAGCGCAAGAGGAGGGGTGAGGCAATCAAGGCGGCGACCAGTATGATGCAGGATATAGCTCGCAACCAGAGCCACTCCTATCAAGGCGACGGGGGATCCGATCATGGATAGGAGGCGCATGGTGCCTACGGCACCCGGGCCGAATACCGTCCTTACCAGAAGAGTTACGGCGTTATCCAGCCTGTAGAGTTCGTTTTCAAAGAGATCCTCGGCGAGTTCAGTGAAGATGAAGAGGAATGAGAGTCCTAGGGTGAGGCCGGTGGCGATGAAAACGGCGAATTCCCACTCTGGCCTGAAGAAACGCTTGACCATGAGCTCCAGGTGATCCCGCACATCAATTAGCTGCTTCCGCACCGCGAGGAGAGTTCCGACATGTCTTGAGAGTATATACCCTACGATCAGCGCTACAGCGATTCCGATGGTTATGATCCCTGAATATCTTGCAAGGAACTGGGTTGCCGCAGGTCCCATGATCATAATGACTGCGGCCTCCAGGAAGAACCGCATTCCTCTCCCGAGGAGTGATGCCCATACAAGGGTGACTTTGCTTACACGAAAGACGCCGGAGGCGATGGTGAATACCTTGTAAGGTATCGGCGTCAGCGCAGCTATGAGTATGGCCCACCCTCCATACCGGGCGAACAATCCCTCAGTCTGGCGCGTTCGGGTCGTCCCTGCCAGGCGCTCCAGGAGAGGTCGACCCGCCGCCCCCCCGATTACATGGCCGAAAACCCCTCCGAGGGTTGAAAATACCGTGCACAGGAACGCATACCAGAGGGCAAGACCGGGTGACATCAGGCATAGTGGAATCAAGACCACGTCCGGCGGCACAGGGAAAAAGGATGCCTCTGCGAAGGCGACGACTGACAATCCGAGAATGCCATACTTTGTAAACATATCAGCGGAATGTGCAATGAAATCCAGTAAGGGCTGCCACAAGAATTATCACCCTAATCCATCCGCTCCGATTTCGGCCAGATGGCCATACGGACATTTCATTTCTAGTTTACCACTTGAAATTATCGAAACGCAAGGCTAAATCCTCGAAGCCCTAGGGCTACGTTATTTTGGGAGGCCGATGAAGGAGACATGTGGCAGGTGACGAATTATTATCGGAGAATAAGAGAGGGGCGTTTAGTGTATTCCTAACCAATCGCTACCCGGCGCCGTGCTTAGAAGTGGTATGGTATAATTAGGACGACATGGAAAACCATATCTATCTGAAGGTGCTTTGAAGGTGTTTGAGGGTAAGGTGTTCGAGGGAGGTAGAGCAATGGTCGAGGCTGTTGAGGCTAAGGTGCTGCCGGTCGAGGAGATGGTCTCTGAGGAGGAGTTTACCGACCGGGTGGAGATACTGAGGGAGCTCGAGGACTGGTACCGCAACATCAAGCGCAGGATCTCGAGCAGCCTTGCGCTGATCTCTCCGCGCCGCATGGGCAAGACCGCCGTGCTGGACAAGCTGGTCAATACCGTATTCTTCAAGGACTATGACGTAGCTCCCTTCTACTTCAAGATGAAACGGGAGGAGACCACGCTCCGGAAGTTCCTGCTGGAATATTACACTACGTTCTTCCGGCAGTATATTGCATATATGTTGAAAGATCCCGCTCTCTATAGGGATAGGAAGGTAGACCTTACGGCTCTTCTAGGCTGGAAGACGCGCGATGAGAGGGTGCGCTATGTTCAAGAGGAGCATATTAAGGTCTTTGCCAGGCGATATGAGGAACGTGACTGGCGGGATGCACGAAACCACTGGGAGGATATGATCGCAACCCCCGAATTTCTCGGGGCGGTTCTCGGGACCCATGTAGCTGTTATTATCGATGAATTCCAGGATATGAAGTTTTACATTTTTGACGTAAGCGAGGAGCGCCTGGAACAGATCAAGAACGAGCGTAAGGGTGAGCCAGGCTATGGCGGGGTGGACCTTACAGCCACATATGACCGCCAATCCCAGAGCAGGCGCGCGCCCATGCTGGTCTCGGGCTCTGCCGTAACCATGATATTCCGCACCGTCATGGGTGGGCCCCTCGGAGGCCGCTTCGGCTTCAAGTACTTGAAGCCCATGACGATCGAGGATGGCGCAACCCTGATGAAGAAGCTCCTCAGGGCGCGGGGCTTGGGCATCACCGATGAGCTTGCCATATACTTAAGTTCCAGGGTAAACGGCCACCCATACTACGTATACTGCTGCGCCGAATCTGACTACCCTGAAAAGGACTTCACCACGAAGGATGGCATCGACAGGGTCATAGAATACGAGGTCACAAGGGGCAAGATATTCGGCTTCTGGGAGACCCATTTTGCAGAGAATAGGCAGTATATAAACCAGGATAACGATGTTGAGCTTGGGAAGAAGATCATCTACTACTTCACGAAATACAATAACGCCCCTGTGGATATCGGGGAGATAGCAGGCAAGCTCGGGGTGAGCAAGTACGCTGTTGAGGAGAAGATCGAGAAGCTCTACCAGGCAGACCTGGTCTACAGGAGCGACTTCAAGTATTACACCTTCAACGACATCATGCTCATGCGCTACATCCAGCACCGGTATGAGAACGAGCTAAAGGATATCGAGAAGGTGGACCTCAAGGAGCAGGGGCTCTTCAACTACGTTAAGGGCAAGCTCCTCGAGATGGTGGTCCAGAATGTGATGTCCAGGTTCAACAACGAGGAGCTCGACGGTAGGCTTTTTGGCCATCCGGGGGAGGTCATCACAGCGCCCCTTTTCAGGATGCGGGGGGATACGGTTGTAAAGCTACCCACCTCCAGGGAGTACCAGATCGATGCATTCGGGATATATGACCAGGATGGGACGAGGCACCTATGGGTTGCGGAGTGTAAGTATCGTAAGGGTGATCCCATGACATCAGAGGAGGTAAGGAAGGCGCTCGAGGCGGCGGATGCGCTGAAGGAGATGCGGATGGCCCGGGATCTCACGGTATGGCTTGTGTCGACGGGCGGGTTTACAAGGGATGCGCTTACGCTGATGCAGGAGAGCGAGGCGCAAAAGAGGCGCTGCCTTTTCTCAGGCCAGGATGAGATAAATGAGATAGCACGGCTGTATGGTATAGGGGTGAAGATTGTAGAGCTCGAGTGATGGTTAGAGGCTGGATCCCTAAGGTCCCTATAATGTATATCATTGCTGTGCGCATCCCGGAGCCGTTCAAATTGGCGCTGTCAGCCGGGATAGTGCTAGCCACGAGCACTGTCAGCCGGGAACAATGTTAGTGACCGACATCGTCTGTCAGGAACAATGCTAATAGCCAGCATCGTCCATCGGAAACAGTGCTGATGGTTAACATCATCCGTTAGGAACAATGCTAGTGGTTAACATTGTCCGTCAGGAATAATGTTGGTGGCCAACACTGTTCCCCCGGAATAGTGTTAATGGCTAGCACTATCCGGCGGTGACAATGCTAATGGCTAGCATCGTCTGCCAGGGACAGTGTTAATAGCTAGCACTATAACCCTCAAATCCACTGTTAGGCGGGGTTATCCCCGCCTAATTATTATTTATTGTGCGCCCGGTAATTATCTTGGCTACTGTTTTACGGGTGCGCTCTGGAACGAGGTGGGACCTGATGGGATACTATTATGGTTCATCATGGTTTTCTTATAGCAGATGTGGAGGGAATATGTATCTCACGGAGAATAGTAGTGGTAGTATGATCGTGCCGGGCTGTGAGACTATAAGGCCATATTAAGGTATATCTGAGGTATGCATTGGCATGCCTCATATACATCGAGGCTGGTTTGTTTGTGAAAGATTATAGGCATAGAAATGACGGGTATAACCACGGAGCCTACCGTGGCAGGGAGCAGGCCTCCGGGGCTGGGATCGCCGGCAGGGGCCGGTCGCGGACTCTCTTGTCTGGTCTTATCTTTGTAGCTCTCTTATTGGCGGGCTTTACGGGTATAGGGGTATTGAATAGAGGAGTATTGAATAGCCGCCAGGTAGGGAATCCCGAACCTGCTGGTACACCGAGCCTGTACCCTGCAGGGGAGTCGAGAAGGCTCCAAGGGGTCCGGGGGGAGGATGGTCCGGGCGAAAATCCAGGCGAAAGCCCGGTCGAGGGTCTGGGCGAGGGCTCGGGCGGGGACCTGCTTGACCGCGTGAGGGCGGCCGGGCCTGATTTCGAACGGCGGGTGACCGGCCTCGCGAAAGAGGCTGTGGAGCGCTTTGTGAGAACCGGTGTTGTGATGACGACTGCCACCCCACAGAGGGGTTATAAGAGGGGCTACGAGCGCGCCGGCCGCCATGAGCATGAGTATGAGCATGAGCATGGGCGCGAGCACGCTGGCCAGGGAGAAGGGGCGGCTCAGGAGGAGGTTGACCTGCTGCTCTCGGAGCGCGCGGGCGTGTTCGTTACAATTATCGCAAATAACAGGGTCCGCGGCTGCGTCGGCAGCATCTCCCCTCAGCAGGATTCCATCGAGGCCGAGATCATCCATAATGCGGTAATGGCCGCGAGCGCTGATATGAGACATCCCCCGGTGCGGGAGGATGAGCTCGTTGAGTTGGGCTATTCGGTGGCGATCGTGGGGAGGGTCGAGCGGGTGGACCCGGGCATGGAGTTTGACCCGGGGGCGTTTGGCGTCCTGGTAACCCCGGTTCCGGGAGGGGAAGGCCGCGCAGGGGTGATACTCCCCGGGGAGGCGAGGACGTGGTCCAAAGCGGTTTCGTGGGCGATGCAGGAGGCGGGCATCTCGTCCGGAGAGGTATTCGAGGTTCAAAGGTTTCAGGCGGCGAGCTTCGGCAAGAAGCTCGAGCTTTACCGCTGACGCATGCCGCCGTGCCGTCAGCGGCCCGGTGATTCAGTTTATACCAGCAATCCAGCTGGCGCCAGCGATCGAGCAACCGAGCAACCGAGTAATCGGGCAATCGAGCTGGCCACCCCAGCTGGCCATCCAGACGCCGATACCATCCAGAGATCGGGGGTGGGCTCCATGCAATGTTGCGTGAAGGATAGGCTGGATAGATGCAGAGATGAAAATGAACCCGGGTATAGCGGGGACAGAGCTCGGGGTGGAGTCCGAGGTGGAGTCCGATATGAAGCTCTATGTATCTTAGCCCTCATTTGGGCTCTACTGTGCGTTCTCATGCCTGGCGCCGCGCCGGCTGCAGTGTGGGCCCGCGAGGCGGCCCCCTTTTATCTTTACACGACCGAGAGGGTATTCTCTCCTCAAGAGAAGCCCTACGTCATGGCGCGAGGCACCGGCGCCGGGAGCGGGGCCGGGACCCCAAGGGGCCTGGAGCTCGAGTTCGAAGTCTACCGGTTCGATCCCTTCACTCTCATTGAGAAGGAGAAGACCCTCAGCAGGGTCGGCAGTGTTACCCCCGAGGATGCGCGGCTGGTTGCGAGCTTCTCTCTTACGCCGCGAAGGCGGGATAAATCAGGCGACTTCCTGCTCAAGGTGCCGTTTTCCCCGCCCGGACCTGGCGGCTACCTGGTCGTTGCCAGGGATCAGCGAGGGAGGAAGCAGGCCACATGGGTAATTGTAACCAGGCTTGGGCTGGTAACCAAGCAAGCAAATAACGCCCTAGTTGTCTACGCCCAGGATTTCGCCAGTGGTCGGCCATTCGCCGGGGTGCTCGTCAGGGTGTATGACGGCCATACCGCGATTGCGAGCGGCTATACCGACAGGAATGGCCTTCTCTATGTCGGGAAGGCCGGCCTCCCCAGGAATGCGGTGGTGGTTGCCCGCTACGGTCCAAACTTCGCGCACGTGAATTCCACATACTACTGGGAGGATTCGCGCTATAAGGTTTACGCCTATACCGACAGGCCGGTATACAGGCCGGGCCAGGAGGTCTTTTTCAAGGGGATAGCGCGCGAGGACACTGGCACGGGCGGGGACTACAGGGTGCTCGGGGGCGAAAAGGTCCTGGTGGATATAAGAGACGCGGGCGACGCCTCAGTTTATCGCGCCGAGCTGGTGACAAACGAATTTGGAGCCTTTGGGGGGCAATTCACCCTTGGAAGGGAGCCCGCCCTAGGAACTTATCGTATTCTGACGACTGTGAAGGGGAGCACCCAGTATGCCTGGTTCAAGGTTGCCGAATATCGAAAGCCTGAATACCAGGTTACCGTGAAATGCCCCCGCCCCACCTATGTGGCTGGGGATCGCGTGCCGGTAGAGGTTTCGGCCAGCTATTATTTCGGAGCTCCGGTGGCCGGAGCGAGGGTTAGGTATTATGTGTATAGCCAGCCGTACTATACATATTTCTCCCCTCCTGAGGAGGAGGGTTATTACTCGTATCTCAGCGACGAGGGGATGTATTACGGTGAATTGGTTACTCAGGGCGAGGCGAAGACCGATGGCGGTGGGGTGGCCAGGTTTTCGGTGGCGACCAGGAAAATCGGGCGCAACCGGCGCTTTATAATAGAGGCCCGGGTCGTGGATGAGAGCCGTAGGGAGGTCATGGGCCGGACCAGCGTTGTCGTGGCCCGGGGTACCTTTGAGATCGCCCTGCGGCCGGAGCGTTATGTGCTCAAGCCGCGCGAGCGAGTTGAGATCAAGGTCAGGACGGAGGATTTAGAGGGGAAGCCCGTGGCGCAACGCCTCGAGACCAGGGTCTACAGGGTCGAATGGCAGGGCAAGGTGATGCGAAGGTGGGAGGCGATGTCGGTCAGGGTGGCGACTGGCCGCGATGGCAGGGGCGGATTCACCTTCCTGCCGCGCGAGGAGGGCTCGTACGAGATCGAGATCAGGGGGAGCGATGAGCGGGGAAATGTTATTGCAACGACCGAGCTCATCTGGGTGACCGGCGAGGAGTATGTTCTTGATTCCTATGGTGGGCCCGAGCTCGACATTGTGACGGATAAGGTCTCATATGATAGGAATGATGTCGCCAGGGTCGTGGTCAACACGACTCAGAAGGATGTCTTTGCCCTTGTGACCATTGAAGGTTATAGACTCTATTCAGCCGAGGTGGTTCACCTCGCTGGACACTCGCGCGTTTTCGAGATCCCCTTGAGGCGGGAGTATTCGCCAAACATCTATTTTGGGGTGACGCTTGTTGCAGGTAAACGCCTTATTTCCCGGGAAAAGGCCATCTATATATCGCCGCGCGAGAAGTTCCTGAATGTGACCATCAAGCCCGACAAGGATACATACGGGCCCGGGGAGGAGGCAACCTATACCATAAAGGCCACGGATTCGGCGGGAAAGCCCGTGCGGGCGGAGCTCTCATTCGGCCTCGTGGACGCGTCGGTCTACGCGGTTCAGGGTGAGATGGCCCCTGATATAAGAAGGTTCTTCTATGGGGCGCGGGCGAACAGGGTTGTGACCAACTACTCCTTTCCCGAGTGGTATTACGGCGGCGCTGATAAGGATGCCGGGGCGGGCGAGACCCGGAAGTGGTTCCCCGACACGGCGGCCTGGGAGCCTTTCGTCATCACAGACGGCCGCGGGAACGCCAGGCTGAAGGTGAGGCTCCCTGATTCGCTCACCACGTGGAGGGCGACGGTGCGAGCCCACACGCTGGATACCTCCGTGGGAAGCGGGACCTGCGATATCCGGGCCAGCAAGGAATTCTTCGTAAGAGTGGCTACCCCGAGGTTCCTCACCCAGGGGGATGAGACGGTCATATCGACGATCGTGCATAATTATACCTCGCGGAGCATTCAGGCCAAGGTCAGCCTCGAGGTCTCTGGATCTGGAGTTGAAATCGGCGCGGTCAGGGAGGCAGGGGGCGCGTCCGCAGGTTCAGGTGGAGGTAAAGGCAAAGGTGAAGGTGAAGAGGGTGCGGCGACGGCGAGAGGCGCGGCCATGGCTAAGGGGGTCCGGGCCGGAGCTGGGGCTGGAGCTGGAGCGAGGGTGGTGAGTGTTGCACCGGGCGGGGCCGGGCGGGTCGACTGGCGCGTGAAGGCGAATGGGGTTGGCAACGCCATGCTCGTGGCACGCGCCGTGGCGGGGCGCGATTCCGACGCAATGCAGGTGTCGTTGCCTGTCAGGCCGTGCGGGGTGGAGCGGAGGGAGGCGGTTGCAGGGGAAATTGCAGGGTCCCGGGGAGCCGGGGGCGCCGGGAGCGCCGCGGGAGCCCGAGCTGGAGAGGAAGCTGGCGCGGGAGGAGGCGCACCGTTAGGGTCAACATGGAGGCCTACGGCAGGGCCGGCTCAGATCGAGTTTAAACTACCATCGGACGTGATACCGGGCACGGCAAACCTCGAGATAAGGCTCTCCCCATCCATGGGGGGTGCGGTCTTCGGGGCCCTCGATTACCTGGCATCCTACCCTTACGGCTGCGTTGAGCAGACAATGAGCTCCTTTTTGCCAGACATCGTGGCCGCGAGAGCCCTATCAGATCTGGGTGCTAGCGATCCCGAGCTCGAGAAGAGCCTTCCCCGGATGGTGAACGATGGGCTGCAGCGGCTCTACCGGTTCCAGCATTACGACGGCGGCTGGGGCTGGTGGGAACACGACGAGACGGATACTCGAATGACCGCTTATGTTGTTTGGGGCCTGGCCCTTGCGCGACAGGCGGGGTTCCAGGTTGACCAGAGGGTTATCGACCGGGGCAAGAAGGCCCTGTATGAGGCATTGATGAAGCCCTCCTGCCTCGATGAGCTGGTCTACACGCATTACGCTCTGACTCAGGCCGGAGCCAGGGAGCCTGAGCTCATCCGTCTTGACGAGGCCCTCGCCAGGCGGGACGAGCTGACCAACCTGTCCAGGGCTTTGCTGGCCATGACCTTGAAGGGCCTGGGCAGGGAGGCTGACGCAGGTCGCGTTCTCGAAGACCTGAGGCGCTCGGCGCGTGAAAGCGCCACAGCGTGCTACTGGGAGTCCCGTGGGAGGGGCCTGCAGGTTGAGGATGAGAGCGATGAGGACGACCTGTGGCAGGACAATAAGGTCGAGACGACTGCCTATGTGCTCCGGGCCTTTATGGCGGTGCGACCGGAGGATGCGCTGGTGCCAAAGGCGGCAAGGTGGCTTATGAATGTTCGCCAGGGCAACCGGTGGGCATCTACGAAGGATACGGCGGCTGCCGCGCTGGCGTTGCTTGAATTCCTGAAGGTGAAGGGGAATCTCGCGCCCCGCTTCTCGGCGAGGGTCTATGTCGATGGGAGAATGGTCGGGGAGCTGACGTTCACAGGGGGCGACGTCTTCGCCGGGGAAAAGGTAGTGCGGCTCGACGGGCTCGACGTCCATCCTGGGCGACCTGTCCGGGTCGGGATAGAAAAGGCCGGGGAGGGGAAGCTTTATTACGCAGCTGCCATGGAGTTCTATGTTCCTGCGCCTCGTGGGACCGGGACCGGGACTGTGACTGGGACCGGGGACGTTGCGTCTCGTGCGACCGGCGATGAGGGGGGTATTGCCGGAGGTAGAGCTGCGGGCATTGAGGTGGTCCGGGGCTATTTCACCCGTGAGGTGCACGAGCGCCGGGACCCGGGCGGGGAGTCACGGGGAGATAAGGGGTACACTTATACGTATAAGCCGCTCAGGGGACCAGTGAGGGCCGGGGATGAGGTGTTTGTCAGGTTGCTTATCAAGGCAGACCGTCCCTATAGGTACATGATGATCGAGGATGCGATACCCAGCGGGTTTGAGGTCGTGGACGATTATATCGACAGCTATAGCTGGGATTTCTGGTACGGGCGAAAAGAGGTCAGGGATGCAAAGGTGGCCTTCGCCAGCAGCTATCTAAGGAAGGGTGCGAACGAGATAATCTACAGCCTGCGCGCGGAGCGCCCGGGCCGGTACCGCGTGGCTCCCACGAATGTATGGTGCATGTATGATCCGGAAATCACCGCGGTGGCGGGCGCGTCCGAGATCGCCGTCGAGGAGGCGGGCGGTCATGCCCTCACGGAATGAGGAGGCCCAGATGCGTGCAAAGGCGCAGGCGGATGCGAATGCGAATGCGAATGCTGATGCTAATGCTTATGCTAATGCGGAAGGGCAGGAGTATGCGCCCACCTCGCATAGGCGGGCGCTCAGCCTGCGGGGGCGGGCTTGGGTTGCGATCGCCTGGGCTGCGGTTGCCTGTATCATCGTCTTGATCCTCGTTGCCATCGCCCCGGCTGTTGTCCCGGTCCTTCGCGGGGTTCCAGAGGGACCTGGCGGATGGTCGGGAGGTGCCGAGGGAGAGGTCGGGGGTGAGCCCGGGAATGGGCCGGCGGAATTGGTGGGGCCAGGCGGTGGTGGGGCTGGGTGCGGCGCCAGCGGGCCTTCGAGCGGCCAGCCTGCCGATGCTGGGCAGCCCGTTGTGGTTGCGAGCTTCTCGACCGCGCTCGAGGAGGGCGAGCTCACGCGCAACAATAACATCCGGCTCGCAGCGGAGGCCATAGACGGGACGAGGCTCGCCCCGGGCGCCGTTTTTTCGTTTAACGCTATAGTCGGCCCCCGCATACGGGAGAAGGGGTACCAGGAGGCGAAGGTCATTGTCGAGGGTGCGGCCGCGCCTGGCATCGGAGGTGGAATCTGCCAGGTTTCTACAACGCTTTACAACGTGGCGCTCCTGGCGGGCATGGAGATTCTCGAGCGGCATCACCACTCCAGGCCCGTCGGTTATGTGCCGCTCGGCCGGGATGCGACTGTTGCAGAAGGAAGCCTGGATCTGAAATTTCGGAATCCGACGAGGGATACCATAATCCTCAGGGCGGGGGTGGACGGTAATCGCTTGCTCATCGAGGCTCTGGCGGAGAGGCCTTTAGGGAGGAAAGTGGAGATACTCACATCGATCGAGGAGGTCGTGGAGCCCAGGGTGCTTGATAACCCCCCTGTCTGTGGTGGCGCCCGGGATGCCGGCACGGCGTTCCCGAGCGCGATCGCAAGCGGGCGCGAAGGCTACAAGGTCCTGACATGGCGGGTAACCCATTACCTGGACGAGGACGGGGGCGGGGACCAGGGTCAGGGTGGCCCAAAGCCGGCGACAGAGACCAGGGAGCTTATCTCAGAGGATTACTACAGGCCCGTGGATGTTCCATACATAGTTCATGGTGCTAACAGGTATCATTAAGCATCATCGCCATCGTCAAGCAGGCATCATAATCAGGCATCTAGGAAACGTATCTGTGAGGTGACAGCTATGTCGGTGATTGCCAAGGCTTATGAACTTGCGAAGGCTTTGAAGGAGTCTCCCGAGTATGCGGCCTACATTAGGGCCAGGGAGGAGATCGGCAACCACGAAGCGGCCAGGATAATGCTTAAGGACCTTGAGAGAAAGCGAAAGGAGATCGGGAAGGCGGCGTTGGCCGGCGAGAAGGTGGATGAGGCCAGGCTGGAGGATCTTAAGCGGACCTATGAGATCGTTGGCTTCAATCCCTACATAAAGGAGCTTTTCGCCGCCGAGGCCAGGCTCGGTGAGCTTGTGGCCCAGGTCCAGAAGATAATCGGGGAGGCTATAGGCGATGAGTCCCTGGGCGACTTATCTGGTGAGGACCTGCCGGGAAAGGAATCACCGGGAGATACAGCGGGAGACAGAGCGGCAGATACATCAAAGGGAGCTGCGGGAGAGACGGCGCGGCAGGATTCACCAGAGGGCGGCAGCTCGCTAGATAAGAGGTAAGGCAAGCCAGGAGGGATAACCTTGAAATTTAAGGCGGCTATCGATAGATTTGAGGGCGGCTTCGCTGTCCTACTCGTGCAGGGCCAGGAAGGCCGGGGCCAGGGTCAAGGTGATGAGGATGAGGACGCTAGGGACGTGCAGATCGATTTCCCCAGGAGCCTCCTGCCTAGAGGCGCCAAGGAGGGGGATATATTGGCGTTCGACCTTGAGATTGACAGGGTAGCCACGCAGAGGCAGCGGGAACGGATACGGGGACTCCTTGATAAACTCATTCAAAAGGGTGAGGAATAACCAGCTAAAGTGCGAAGGAAAGGGAAATTGCCGCGCCGAATCCCTATATCGTCGAGAAGCAAGTCGCTGGCCGGGGTTATCAGGTCGTGAGGAGGCCGGCGGCGGGGAGGGGCGCGGTGGACGGGGTCAGGCGCAAGTGGAGGTCAAGGCGTGATAGGTCAAGACGCGACAGATCGAGGCGTAGACATGAGGGTGGAGTCAGGGACGCCGTGTCCCCGGGTATCGCGTCCAGGCTGGTTATTCCTGTAACCCTGGTGGTTGCGGCTTTGGTGCTGGTGTCGACTATGGTGTTGCCCAGGGCCGAGACGGCGCCGGCGAGTGGGAGGGTAAGGGCGATTCTCGACCGCGTCGAAGGGGATATCGCTATCCTTGCGAACTGGGATGATGAACGGGAGAGGTTTGAGATGCCGGCCCGGCTCTTGCCGCCGGGCGCCAGGGAGGGTGATGTGGTCAACGTGGATCTCACCATCGACACCGAGGCGACGAGGCTCAGGCGCGAAGCTGTTGAGGTCCGCATCAAGAAGCTATTGCGTCGCAGGGAAGCCGACTACCGGGCGGGCCTGGACTGAATCTGGGCAGCAAGTATTACGAGAGGATAGGGGGATAGCAGTGCCCTTGAAAAGGGTTGTCCGCTCCGCTATAATTTAAAGCGTGGTTTGCGCAGTTTGAATCGGGAGCTTGATCATTTTGAGCACAAATATCTGCGTCCTTGCGAGCGGGAGCTCGGGCAATTGCACCCTCATACAAACCGATACCACCAGGGTTTTGGTCGACGTAGGGCTCCCCGGCAAGGTGGTTGTGGAGCGCCTTCTTGCGACCGGCGTCCACCCTGGTGACGTCGATGCCATCCTCATAACCCACGAACACGCTGACCATGTAAGCGGCCTCGGCACCTTGTCGCGGGCCCTCGATATCCCCATCTACGCAAGCGAGGCCACTTGGGAGTCGCTCGATGCGAACCCGCGGATTTCCGGACCCATCAGGGAAAAAAATAAAAGGATGATTGCAGGCGGAGAACCCTTTGACCTCAAAGATCTTGTGATCCAGCCGTTTCCGGTGCCTCACGACGCAGCAGACCCTCTTGGTTACTGTATCATCGATGGGCCGAGGAAGGTCGGGATTGCGACGGATGCTGGGCACGCGACGCAGATTATGAAACGGCAGCTGGCGGATTGCGACCTCCTCGTTGTCGAGGCCAACCACGATATAGAGATGCTCATGGTCGGGTCCTACCCCTGGGCTTTGAAGCGGCGCATCCTAAGCGACCTGGGTCATCTTTCAAATGAGGCAACAGGGGAATTCCTGGGATCTATTGTCACCGAGAGGACGTCAAATATCCTGCTTGCGCACCTTAGCAAGGAAAACAACGTCCCGGAGCTGGCTCTTCTTACGGTGATAGCTATCCTTAAGCTTAACGGTATCTCCGTAGGAAAAGATCTGCGAGTAGGCCTCACCTATCGCAATAGGATGACCCGGCCCATCAAGATCGAGAAGGGGTATTGCAAGGTTTGTTGAGCATAAGGGTAATTGCCGTTGGGAAGCTGAAGGAGAGGTACCTGTCGGAGGGGGTCGAGGAATACCTCAAACGTCTCAGGCCTTATGCCAGGGTCGAGATCGTCGAGGTTGCGGAGGAGCCGCTGGGGAAGTCCGCAAGCCCGGCCGACGAGACTCTTGCGAGGCAGAGGGAGGCCGGGAGGATATTCGATCATATCAGGCCGCATTCTTACTGCATCGCCCTGGATCGCGAGGGGGTGGCGCTCTCCTCAGAGGAGCTTTCGGCAGCACTCGAGAAAGCGATGCTATCCGGGATGAGCGATATAGCCTTCGTGATCGGCGGCTCAACCGGGCTCGCCACCGAGGTCATAAACAAGGCGGATATGAGGCTTTCGTTCTCGAGGATGACCTTTCCGCACGGGCTCATGCGGGTCATCCTTCTAGAGCAAATCTATAGGGCATTCAAGATATTGAGAGGCGAAACCTATCATAAGTAACGTTGTGTCGCCATGTAGCGGTATCACCGCACGCGGCATAGGGATGGAGTGGAGGCTAGGTAATTATCACGTAGAGGGAATCTACATCATCATCATTGGCCTTTTGGAGACCCTTCCTTAACTCCCCGAGGTTCTCGTCAGATATCTCCGCGTCATACCTGCCGAGAATTCGACCGCATACTACGCGTGTAGCCTGAGATTCCCTATGTTCCCTCACAAACTCCAGTATCTTCTCGATTTTATCGTTGCGTCCCATCTTGTCAGGACTCCTTTTCCTTTTTTGCCTTTTTCTGTTTCTGCTTATGTTTATGTTCAGGTCCTCGCTCGGGGTCGTCAATCCATTGCAAGCACCGTAATCTGTCGAGAGCTTCCTTTGTCACCGCACCCCTTGAATCCGCGGGCTTTATCTTGACCTGCCCCCCCGGCCTCATTCTCCAACACGTTGCCTTCATGGTCCTTACCCATGGCACTGGCAGCCATTTAGCCTGGTACAGCCCCCTTTTCTTTCCTTACTACCCTTTTTGTCTATTGCTATCTTTACCTTATACTGTATACCGTATACTGTCTCTGGTTTGGTGCCATTCCTGGTATTATTCCCTGGCTACTTCGGCTTTTGTATTCTCTATGTTATCTCAACACGGCGCGCGGTGACTCGCTGGATCTTCACTTCTTGACCTGTAACGGCATCTATATACACTCGAAACTCCTCAGTATCCAGCCTCCCACGGAATTCATAGCATAGCTTCTCCCGGCCGAGGTCATCCAGGATCACAACTAGCCTGGCGCTTGTGATATCCAGCCTCGGGCTGACCCTTGACCTGGCTTCATCCATGGTCAGTGCAGGCATCGGCAGGGTGCGCGCGTGATGGAACGTTATATAGCCTGACCCTTCGAACCCCAGGATGGCTCCATTATCGAGGGCGATGCGGAGCTTGATCGCATCCGGGTATACGAGCACACCGTCTTGTTCAAGAACATACGTTATAACGGCAACGTTCTGGTATTGATCTCTATCGGTGGGGCGCATGTTCTTGAACCCGCGCGACTCCAGGAACGCCGCTCCGATCTCAGTAACCTTATCGAGAGACAATTTTGAGACACTAGCGCGCCGGTCGTCTAGCATCCATATCACATGTCCGCCCTTTTCCGAGACATCAACCCTTATGCTGGCGCCTTGATCTTGATCGCCCCCCCCGCTCCTGGAATCTGCTACAGTCACCCTATATGATCGCGGGTCGGTCACGACCCGGGTGACCGTAAGCTGCTTACCCTCAGTCCGCTCTGGCCCGATAAACCCCCGGGCGATCTCGATGGCCTTGGTTTCAGTTATTAGAGGCCCGGTCAGGCCCTTGGGGACGATCTTTTCGGGGGGTATGTTGCCGGCGAAATCCGGGTCGGGGAATCTGCGCATCCCGTCTTCCAGCATCTTCAGGCTCTTAGTCGCGGGGTTTATTCGCGGTTTTCGAGTCGCCCCCGGTCGCTCGGCCCTTGTCGCCGCCATGGCCCTCTGGATATCATTCCACCGGGCCCCTTCATTCATAAATGAAGCCTGCATTTTCCCGATCGAGGTGCTCATGAACTTGGCCTGGCGGTGAAGGTCGCGGAGCGTCGCCCATTCGCTGGCTGTGATCGGTTGACCCTGAGCGTTTTTGATGGCGAGTGAGTATGTAAATGCGCCAAGCCGCCCTATGAACTGTTCGGTTCTTGTCAGGGGGACGGTGAGGAGAGGGAGCTGGCCGATATTTGCCTGGGCGGTCGAGGCGTGACGCCATATATCTGAAAAGGTTTGCACTCGCCCCTTTGGCGAGTTAGCAACAAGAGCCTTAGCGGTCTCGGCTTCGATCCCATCCAGGTGGTAAGATAGCTCTTGAAACGCCCGCTGGTACTGGTTTTCGACCTGGATTTCAACATGCCGTCTTAATATGTACTCACGAATCCCTAAGAATGCCGTGATCACCAAGGCTATAGTAAGGATAGGTAGAGCTAATTTCCGTTGCAAGGCGTACACCTCCTGGATAAGTTAGGGATGAGATTGAGATTCATCTTGAAAAAACATGGTTGCCGATTTGCGTAATAATAGGCCTGGACCAAATCCACCAGCTTACAGGCTTTGACGGGTTAAAGTAATAGAGCGCACCTCCTGTAGGATCCCACCCGCTAAGGGCATCCTGGGTAGCCCTATAAGCATCTGTGCCTGGATATCTGAGCCAGATGAGCCCATTAGCTACCGACTCAAATGCATCGGGCTCGAATATGACGCCCGGTATGGTCTTGGGGAAGTTTGGGCTTTCTAATCGGTTCATGATTACCGCTCCAACGGCAACCTTGCCTATGTAGGGCTCGGCCCAGGCCTCTCCCTGTATCACTCTTGCCATCAAGTCGACGTTATACCTGTACGAATCCCAGGGGGCCGCGATCAGGCCTTGGTCAAGGGCTTTGTCGTTGCGGCTTGAAATGGCCACCGGCATGATGGTGTTTGGGTAGAATAAAAGCGATACGCATATTGCAAGTAACGCCATGATGACAAGCAAAGCTAAGAATCGCCTCATAGGTTTCCAGTTCCCCCTCTTCGATCATGGTTTAGATAGTCTAGGCTGGCCGATTTCTCTGTCGACACCAGGGAGCATCAAAAAGCTCTTTAGTCTATTTTCTTCCACTGGCTGTCATCATATTCACATTTACAGATTCTTTCTTTAACTTTACAAGGTGCAGCCTCAAGCACGATACAGCTCCAAGGCGCGGTTTTCATAGCTTGGCTTCAGAGTGTCACTTTATCTATAATTCCCCTTATGATCTCCGCGGATTTGCAGAAGGCTTTCTCTTCCTCCTCGCTGAGGCTAAGCGGGACGACCCTGCTTACGCCCTGTTTCCCAACCAGGGCTGGCACGGATAGGCATACGTCGCTCACCCCGTGGTAATTATCGAGAAGCGAGGATACTGTCAATACGGAATTCTCATCCCTGAGTATGCTCCCTGTAATCTCCGTCATGGCGAGGCCGATTGCATAGTAGGTCGCCCCTTTTTTCTCGATAACCTTATATGCTGCATCCCGCACCTCTTCAAAGAGCTCGCGCTGCCATGATGGGTCGCACCCCTTTTCGCAGAGCGGGCAATACTCTGCCAGCCTCATCCCTGCGATATTAGCGAGGCTCCAGACGGGGACTTCGCTATCGCCATGCTCGCCGATTATGTAAGCGTGGACATTTCTCGCGCTTACATTGCAGTGGAGGCTCAACAGGGACCGGAAACGCAAGGTATCCAGCACCGTTCCCGAACCTATGACCATGGATGGGGGGTAACCCGAAAGCTTATAGGCAAGATAGGTCATTATATCTACGGGGTTGGTGACTATGAGGAGAACCGACGATGTCATATGCCTGGTAACTTTCGGTATAATGTCTCTAAAGATATTTGCATTCCTTTGAACCAGGTCGAGACGGGTTTCCCCGGGCTTCTGGGCCGCCCCGGCCGTAATTACAACCATATCCGCGCCCTGGCACTCGTCGTAGTCGCCGGACCTGATGATAACGGGCCGCACAAACGGCACCCCGTGCGCAAGGTCCATGGCCTCGCCCTCAGCCCTGGTCCGGTTTACGTCTATGAGCACGATCTCGGAGGCGAGGCCGCTGATCATGAGGCAATAGGCGAAGGTCGAGCCCACAAAGCCCGCGCCTATTACGACAACCTTCCTGGAACGCACATCCTTTTGCATGTGTTCGTTCTCCCTCCTACCAATAGTGTGTCCCGGTGGAGGCAGGCTAAAACGCGGTCGGGCTCAAAAAGTTCGGCTCAAACAGGTATGGACATTGAAAGAAGGATAGTGTATAATGCATTTTAAAGAAGATACTAGCCGGGTAATCATCCCGGGGATTTTATCGAGTGCGCCTATAGCTCAGAGGATTAGAGCGCCGGCCTCCGGAGCCCTAGGCCAGCTAGAGGGCCATTTCAGAAGCAAACATCCTGCTAAAGGCCATGTTGGAAAACAATAACAGTCGGTTTTAACCCCTTGGGGCCGTGGTACCCTAAACGTATCTCCCATTGTAAAAAATGGGAGGTTTTTACTTTGGCAAGGGCAAGGGTTATGCGCATTGACAGGAAGGTAATCTCGACATGGCAGGAAGCCCTATCCGACTTTATCCTTTCCAGGCAAGCCATGGGTCTATCGCCCAGGACAATCAATGACTATCAGCAACATGTCAAGCTTTTCTTCTCCCGTTACCCTGACGCTTGGAACCCCTCAAATCTCAAACGAGCAGTGATGATGCACATGTCCCATCCTGTGGCACCCGCCACTTTTAACAACCGACGGAAGTACCTGAAGATCTTCTTCAACTGGTGTATGGAGGAAGGCATATTCCCCGAAAACCCGTTGTCCAGAGTCCCAAAGAAGAGGGACGAAGGCCGGATCAGGGACATTAAAGCGGAGGTGCTTGAGCGTCTTATGTCCCTGCCAAACAAAAAGACCTACACTGGCCTGCGTGACTACGCTTTGATCCTCTTAAGTCTCGATATCGGGATCCGCCCAAGAGAAGCGTTATCTTTACTTGTGTCTGATGTTGACCTGGAAGGTAAGACGGTTACCATCAGGCGCGAGATATCCAAGACCAGGAAGACCAGTATCCTGCCCATTACTGAGCCGGTTGTCAATGCCCTGAAAAAGCTCGTTCATGTAAGACACCCCGTGTGGGATAAAGACGCACCACTCTTCTGCACTAGAGATGGAACACCGCTGACAGTAAGAAGGTGGGAAGCAAGGCTCAAGAAATACTCAGACATCCTGGGAACGAGCGTCACTCCTTACGATTTGCGCCACGGTTTTGCCACCTTGTTCTTGAGAGACGGAGGAAACGTATATGCTCTCCAGAAGATTTTACGTCACTCCAGTATGGATATGGTTAGACGGTACTTACAATTTAACGATGAAGACATAAGACGACAGCATGAGCTTGCGTCACCTGTAGTGAGGCTCTTAACCAAGACGCCGAGGGTTGGTAAGATTTAGACTCGACCCCTCAAGGACTGGGCATGTATATAAATCCATAGGCAGCTAGAAGAAAGGGCTCCTAAAAACCAGGAGCCCTTCTTTCCATCATATGTTTACATGCAATCTTGCTGTTCGCCCATATCTCAAATCCCTTTTTCTTCGCCTCCAAGCAGAAGCCCACGTCTTCCCCCTGCTCGTGGTAGCAGTACCTTACCTCCTCTAATACTTTCTTTTTGAGGAGATATACCGCTCCTGTTACATCACATTGAAACAAGGCGTTTTTCGGGAAGTCCAGATAGTGAGTTATACTGCCGTTTCTGTGGGCCATTATGTTGGGGAATACCTTTGAGGGATCGTTCCATATCTGGGCGCTCACTATGTCTTTGTCTGCGACTATGAGCTCTTTTAAGGTATAGGGAGGAACCAGGATATCTGAGTCCACACTGAAGAGGTAGTCCGCTTCCATGTCCAGGGCCTGCTCAACCAGGATGTTTCTGAGCTCGGCGAGACTTACGTATATCTTTTTTCTGACGTTCCACGTCCTCTGATCTTCTATCTGACCAAGGTCGTGCTCCAGGATGCGGATTTGTCTATACTCATCCTTATGCTCCCTGGCAAAGGACATGAGGATCTCTTTTGTCCTGTCTGTGGAGTCGTTTATGACAAAGCACAGAGATAGGTCATCCTTTGGGAAATCCAGGTTATATATGTGGTCCAGATATTCTCCTATGATCCAATCCCTATTCCTTACCGGGCAGCCGATCACTACCATATGCCCTCGTGTATACCTCCACTATTTGCTGGGCTCTTGCTGCATAGTTGTGCTTCTCATAGACCTCCTTCTGAGCCTTTCTCGCTATTTCTTGCCTTTCTTCGCTGTCCATGTGGAGGATCATTTCCATCAGTTCTAAAGTCTCCTCTTTATTTTTTGCCTGGAATATGAGGTCGCCAAAGAGGTTCTCCTGGGCTTTGGTGTAGTGGGCGAGGAATAAACCTCCTCCGCATGCTAGGGCTTCATACGGCCTCATGGAGGTCTGGGTCGCGGAAGTATCGTCGCAGTTCATCCCAAGGATGATTTTCGCTGAGCTATATACACAAGGAAGCTCCTCGTAAGGCAGTATGCCACCATAGATGTCCATATGTTTCGGATATGTTCCATTCACGAAGACCGGAGCTGAGCTTCTCTATCAATTTTGCGCCAGCCGCTATGAGAGGGGCAGCATGATAGTCACCACAAACCTGGAGCTTAGCCAGTGGACGGAGGTGTTTGGGGATGAGAGAATGACAGCGGCACTTCTTGATCGGCTCACCCATAGGGCCCATATCCTGACTTTAAACGGGGAGAGTTATCGTTTCCGGGAGAGCATGCGTAAACAAGAGGTAGAACGTGAGATGTTGCACACGCCTGCCTAGGCGTAGCCTAGGCAGGGGGTGGATCCCATTTTCGTGTCCGCAGTGGTCCCCTTTTTGATTGCCAAACACACCGGAGTGGAGCAATATAAAGCGCGTTCATTATGATCTCCTTCCGGACAACATTGGGTTCTGGTTCTCAGATGACTGTGGTTCTAATCCGCCAGATGGTTGAATTGGAAATGTCTTTCTTCTACCAGGATAGGAGCTATAATTCTCGAAGGCTGTTCTCGGATGGTTTACATCGAACACCCATTCGAGACCCATTCGAAGAGATAAAAACAGCTGGATTTAGTGAATGTAGAAGTTTACCTTGGCCATCAAGAAGAATTCCCTGGGGTGCTGCCGGAGGTTTTTGCAACGGTTTCTTCTGTGGTGAAAGAGGTTAAGCCGGGAGACATCTTACCTATCACTGCCAGGGTTGATGAGGCGATGACACAGGATAGTCCGTCGGACGATTCGATTTGGGCAATCTATCTACCTAATCTGTACTGGAGGTTGACTGACTCGCTTATTCGCTATCGAAGATACTGCGAAATATGGCCTCGAATTCGGAAACCTCTCTACCATTGAAGACGACTTTGGGGCACAAAGCAAGTATTTGGTCCCTCATTGTGATTAACTCGCAAGCCCGCAGTGCGCGTGTGGGTTTATCGACGCCGGTAACGCCGTTAGGGTAATAATCTTCGATTGCGCCTTTGGCAAGCACATTAATCCTGAGCTCTCTCAGGCGTTCAAGTAGCTCATACTTATCATGGAGTTCTGGGTGCCCTTTACGTAGGAGATTGCGACGCCTTGTCTCAGTCTCCTCAGAAAAAAGTAACTCAATTTCATCTGCCTCGTCATTGGTGATTTGCCTACCATTAGCAATTTCCCGTGCTAGATATTTTAATCTCTGGTATCTTTCCTGCCAGGTGTACTTACGTACCATCTCTTTGATCTTTTCCCTTGTCAGAGTCCCATCGATTCCTTCATCTTTTGCAATCTTGTCGATGACCTGGAGAAATGCTCTCCTCTGATCAGCAACGTCTTCGGTAACCTCTAGTTTATCGAAATCTTCAAGAAGTGCATCTAGGTCAAGTATAGCATGCACCTCAAGCCCGAACTTTTCAAAGAACTCTCTATACCTCGCCACATTCCCCTTTCCGTTGATCCTTATGAGGGGGATATTGCGTGCTTCGAAATCCCACTCCTCGTTTAGGATGCGGGCAACATGGGCTAAATAGATGGCATCGGAATCTCCCTCAACTAGGACGACCTTGCGGGCAAAAAATGCTGCAGAATTGTTCTCGTAACAGATCAGCTGAAAGGCATCCTTCCGGCGAGTATCATGTAGCAGATTAATCACCATTGGATTTCCATATGGTTTTGCATCGGGTGGGTGATCTTTTGCTAATTTGATGAATGTTCCGGTCCCTGTAGGAGAAAAAAATAGTGGTGAGTGAGTGGTGACAACGACATGGTGCTGTTCCGAAAGCCTCGTTAAGGCTTTAAAAAGAATCCGTTGTCCTGACGGATGGAGATATAGTTCCGGTTCTTCAAAGAGGAATAAGTAATGTGGTCCAGAGGATCTCCTTAGTTGTTGATCTTCGGGCATTGGGGCCCTTTGCTTCATCTGCAAATCCACATAGCTCCTCAGCAGGGCGAAGGTTACTGACCTCTTGAGACCATCGCCTTTGGTCTCTACCACATCTCTGACACCATCATCCACCATTATCTTCGTGCTCGAGAAGACCTGCTTCAGCTCGGGCGGTGGGATGTGTAGTTGTAAATCAACTGTTGGGAAGTTTTCTCTCAGATACGTCAGTACTTGGGATTCTATTTCCCTAATGTGCGGCAGGCGATTATCGACTACGGCACCATTTTCCGTTGATGTCCTATTGAGCATCGAATTGAGTTTTTCAAAGGATGCGGCAATCTCCTGAACCTCTACTGTACCCTCTAGCATCCTTAACAGGACACCAATAAGCTTACCAAAGGTTGCGGATTCCTTTATCTTGATTTCATCCGTAAGATCCTTGACAGCTGGGATGTATATTGGCTCTGGGAGTAGCCTTTTAATGCTATTTGATATTCCTGTCGGCAGCGGTAAGTCACCCATGGTCTTTTCGCTCTCTGGTAAAGCTGTAATTATCTCCTGTATTTTCTCCTTTGCTGCCGATTGGGAGGTGATCCCAGCAAATTGGCTTTTGAATTCAGGTAAATGGCTTTCAAGGATATCCCTGATCTCAGAACCACGCTTGCCCTTCAGGATTTTATCTATAACATCAGGATCAAATCGCTTATCCTTTGGTACCGACCCTAGATAGTAATAGTCAGATGAAGATCCATCGACACCATAGCATCTTACGAGTGTTAGTTCCTTATTGGCGACAATGCCTTCCACTCGATCCCTATGTTCGGGGGCAATCCGCTCTAGATCATCATCGGATATATCACTAAGCGTGACCTCAAATCTAACTGGTTGTGATGGATCATAGAAATCTGAGCTATCGATTCTGGAGCCGGAGAGAAATAGGCTGAGAGCAAGCAAAACTGTTGATTTTCCTGTATTGTTCTCACCAATTATGCAGACGAATGGGGAGAGATCAATGCGACAGTCCCTTAGGGCACGGTAGTTGGAGACATGGAGTCTGCTTAGATTCACGGGATTAACGCCTCCTAATAAGACATGCCATACCATTTTATCTTGATTGGATTGCATATACTATATTTCCATAACCAACCATAGATTCCTGCTTGAGGACCAGGCTGGCCATTACAGATTTTTAGATGGCCTGCACGTTACAGACAAAGATAGTCGCATTCCCGCGCCCTTGGTTATTCTCTTTGCGTGTATGATCTCACGAATAGGCCAACCGTAAGATTCTCATTATCACAAACTTGCGAGGTAGAAGGAAATGGCATATATGTGTCGAAATATGCAGATTAGTGAGGGCACTAGTTTTAGGGTCATTTTGCATAGGGCGTGGCCGTGTGCCGGGCGTTAAGCCAGGCCGTTGAATTGATAGACTTGTGGCCGCGCGGAAGTCCCTCGTCTACCCTCTCGGGTAGCCAAGGTCCTTCCGCGCGGCTCTTGTAGTGCCCTCGCCCAATTTCGTTAACCTAGTGAAATGGTGGGATGATATGCCCTTTGATAGACGCCTCTACCCTGAATCCCTTCTCATACAGGTTCGGGATCGACTCAAGCGGGGCCCGACCGTGAGTCAGGCGATCCCAAAGTTTCTATTCTTATGTGGCAGGCAATTTGATGCAGGCAGTGGCGCTGATCATATCACTAACCGCGAGTGGGTCATGGAGCACCTCGACCATTACGCGTCTAAAAACATATCCAGTATCGTGGTTCTATTTGCTGAGCAGCTTTGGATTGGACTTGATATAGATTTGCTGACTTTTGAACACTTTATGGCCGGGATAAGCGATATGGTCCTCCTGTTTGTGGAGAGCTGGGGGACGGCGGCTGAGCTCGGAGCCTTTGCTTCCATTGACAGTCTGGTTGAGAAGATGCTTGTCTACAATGACAAGAAGTACAGGGAGTCTAACTCATTCATAAACAACGGGCCTATCAAGAAGATTCGGGATTCCAACCCGCATGGCGTGGTCTTTGGTAATCTGGACTCCATATTCGAGAGCGGGGAGCTTCACGATGCGCTTACACATTTGGATAGCATAAGGAAGACTGTCAAACCCAACACGAGTAACAGGGTCGAGTTTGTGCCATTTTGTTTAGAGCTTTTGGACCTTATTGGCTTGCTGGGACCAGTTTTGAGGAAAGATCTGATCGAAATATATAAGTCCGTCAAAGGGTTCGGTAATTTCGACCTTGTACTACCATCGAGCACGTCTTCCATCAGTGCCGCGTTTGCACTTGATTTCCTCCAGATCTCTTCCTTAGCTTGGGAGTCATCTGGATATCTACGGCTAAATACGAAGGCAGTAAGGAAAAACTTGTGTCTGCTTGACCTAAGTGACCATGAATTCGAGTGCCTGCGTGCCAAATTTATGGCCAGGAAGATGAGGTACATAGGCAGTTCCAATCTTCCCGTCTTTGAGGAAAGATCAGCATGAGCTTGATTGAAAGAATCAGTCGCTCCTTGGATATAGACGAGAATCTTATTAAGACCATCGCCCGGACCAGCAACAAATACTACCGGGTGTTCTCAATTAGTAAGAAATTTGGCGGAGTCAGGTCGATATACCATCCCTCACCAATTCTAAAGGTATTTCAATATTGGCTTGTGCAGAATCTCATTTCTCACCTGCCTGTGTCGGAACATGCAACTGCCTATGGGCTTGGATGTTCCATTAAGAGAAATGCCCAACTCCATGCTGCGGCCAAGCATATAGTCCGCATGGATGTTAAGAACTTTTTTCCATCAATAAGATTCCAGCTCCTAGCTGATAGGATTAATGCCTTCAGGGATACTATCCCAGGCGGAGCATCTTTAACTGAGGAAGATCTTCAACTCATCAATGGCATTTGTTTTGTGCGGGGTAGGCTAGTTATAGGCAGTGTCTGTGCTCCAGCAATTTCAAACGCGGTTATGTACCCGTTTGACTGCGAGGTCTCCCAACAGGCTAGAGCTTTGCATCTCACTTACTCAAGATATGCGGATGATATCGTGTTTTCGAGTAATGAATGGATTCACCCAAGTATTGTCGAGGATATCGATGGCCGACTGGGCAAATTCGGCATGAAACTAAATCGCGAAAAGACGATTTTTATGGGCGGCTCTGATCGGAAGATGGTAACTGGCATTTTGCTCAACACTGGTAGATTATCAATAGGAAGAGCGCGTAAGGAAAGCATCAAGAAGATGCTATATCAGAAACTGCGTACCGGTGCCGGTGATAATCGGAAGATCTTGGGATATCTAAACTATCTTAGGGATATTGAGCCTGACACGTTCAATAGGATGGTGGTTAAGTATAACTCGTTCTTCGGTAGGAATATAATGCGCGTACTAACGGAAGCGCCAGCAGATACACGCAAGGCTCAGGCCGAGGCGGCTCCAACTAAGAAACCTTAGACTAGTATGCAGTATTGGCAATAGCCCTAAAATGTTTATATACCGATTAGTGACAATTGATAGCCAAAACGATGAGATCTTCTCGCCGGGCGCGAGATAGATTTTGTGTCTAGGCAGCCTTGCTCATTCAGGATCATTTGGCTCATTTAGATCAGAGTCTATAACGCCACGATGTCACTAGCCGGGGGATTGCTCGATGGCCCCAGTCCATTCCTTGTTGCGGATTGATGATATTTTGTAGCATATTCACTGGCAGCTGAAGCGAAAAGCCTGAGACGATTTCCTAGTTATCAATGCAATGCCGCCGGAATGCTTATTGTTCCGCTAGCCGCCGCTGCCCATAATGCCGGATCAAAACGCATGGTGCTCACATCCTCTTTGGCCGTGTATGGGGATGTGGGGGGCCGCCGCTTAGCGAATCGGCATTTCCATCACCAGTTTCACCTTACGCATTTCTGGGCTTATATCAATAAGGCCGGGCGGATGCTTGGTTATGAGCCGAGGTTTAGCCTTGAGCAAGGCATCCTGGAGAAAGCGGAATGGCTTAGCTGTTTGGCGAAGTGCCGGGAGGAAGTGGCGGCGGGTTTGTGATAGTGATGCGCCGGGAAGTCCCGTGACCAGCACGGTCGCGTTTTGGACGAATCGATGGCGACACGGCGTTCAGCACATACCATGGCGGAGGAGATACTGAGTCAGACCCTTGACCGGCTTTCGCTGGGATATTATGAGGAAGCACGCGTTCTTGCGGAACGACTTCCGAATGAAGGCAAAGCGCGTTTTGTTCGTCAGGCGGCTGAAGCTCTCTATCTTCGGAATGAATTTGGCTATAGGAGTGCAGCCCGAATATTCCGGCGCTTTTACGAGACGGCTCAGATATTCTCGAATGATAGAGAGGTTGGGAATCTAGCTAGGACTACTGCCCGGCTTGCGAGCTCAGCTAGCAAGATTGGAGACCTCATAGATCTTTTCCATAAAGCCCAACAGGCTAAAGCGGAAGCCATATGCCATGCTTTGGATCCGATGATGAATACGCCCTTTGCTAAGGAGTTGCTTCCTCGCACTTGCAGCATCTCGTTTTTCCCATCAAAAAGCTAAGCAACGAAGAAGTGGCAGATGAGCTGTTGCGCGCAAGGTCGAATTTTTTCCAAACACGCCGGATTCTCATGCGTGAAAAACGTTCGGGCCAAAAGGCCCTATGGGCCTACCCCGTTTTCGTGGACACCTAGGAGCTTGTGAGGTAAACTAGGAAAGGGGTGTCCATATGCCAAAGACGAAGCCACCATATCCACCACAGTTTAGAGCCGAGGCAGTACGCCTGGTACGCGAGAGAGGGAAACCCATGGCGCAGATCGCCGGCGACCTAGGGGTGTCAGTAAAATCGCTGCGCAAATGGACCAGACAGGCTCAGATTGATGCTGGAGAGCGTGAAGGGCTAACGACTGCCGAGCGGGAAGAGCTCAGCCGTCTCAGGCGAGAGAACCGGATTCTACGCGAGGAGCGTGAAATCCTAAAAAAAGCCGCGGCCTTCTTTGCCAAGGAGACCGGCCGGAACCGGTAGCGGCGTTCCGGTTCGTCGAGCGTGAGAAGGCCTGTCACAATGTGACCATACTATGCTGGGTACTGGGCGTCTCCACCAGCGGCTACTATGCGTGGCGTAAAAGAGGCCCGTCGGGTCGTGCACGGCAAGACGCTGAGCTTATAGAACACATCATACGGATTCACGAGGATAGCCGGGGCACTTACGGGGCCCCGGGGATCCATGCGGAGCTTACCATGGGGATGGGGATCCACTGCTCGAGAAAACGGGTGGCACGCCTGATGCGTGAGGCAGGTCTCATAGGCGTCGTCGGCTTCGGGGTATGACACGCCGCAATCCGGCTCAGGAACCTGCGCCGGACTTGGTAGAGCGGCAATTTACACCGGAGGCTCCCAACCGTCTGTGGGTGGCTGATATGACAGAACACGCTACGTGTGAGGGCAAGCTGTACCTGGCAGTCGTAACCGAGGCATTTTCGCGGATGGTCGTAGGTTGGTCAATGGGAGACCGCCCGGTCGCGGATCTGGCGGTCGATGCGGTGAATATGGCCGTCTGGAACCGTAGACCCGAGCCTGGGGTAATTCACCACTCAGATCACGGGCACAGTATACTGCCATAGCATTCGGTCGCACTCTCAAAGAGGCGGGTATCCTCGGCTCGATGGGTACGGTTGGTGACGCCTTAGATAACGCGGTGGCTGAGAGCTTCTTTGCCACACTCGAAACAGAACTACTCGACCGATACAACTGGTCCAGTCGCCAGGCGCTAGCCTCGGCCATCTTCGAATACATCGAGGGCTTCTATAACCGCAGGCGCCGTCACTCGACGCTCGGATACTTAGTTTCCATTGAAAAATGGACCTCACAAATATGCATGGCGACAGGCATTTACTCTCCCACAAATGCCCCATTTGATGGTATGATAGAGCTATGCAGAGAAGGGGAGAGTAATGCTGAGATCTGAGAATAAAATCGCCTATCAACTGAGCCTGGTGGACCAATGGCTGCCTAAATCATACTTCTCTCTCCCGGAAGAACTCCGAAAGGTGGATGAGCTACTCTCTGATGAGAGGTTCATTGAGCCTTTAAAAAAGCACTTCTCCACCACCTGCGGTAGGCCCGGTACCCCCGTAGTTGTATACCTTCGCATGATGTATCTTATGAACAGCTTTGAAAGGAAGTTGCCGATAGCATCACCTGGCGCAGGTTTTGCCATATCCAGCTCGAAGATGATGTACCCGACTCCACCCTGGCCAAACTCACTAAAAAGTTCTTACCGCGCAAACCTCAGGGATGAGTCTGTCAGTTAAGCCGCTGCCTGATCGCACCAATATCTATTCCATTCCCCGTTATACCATAGGGTGATAAGTGCGCATAGCGCGTCGAAACCATCTCTCGACCAGCTCATTCCCGCTGATTTCTGTCGCCTCGTTACCCCAAAAAGGTCTATGTCCCGGTCGTATTCCTGCTCCGATACTCAGAATTATTGACAAGAACACAAAAAACCCGGCCCTCGAAAGGGCCGGGCGATAAATCAATATTCAAATCGCACCTGTGGGATATGGCCAATAGCGTCCTTCAACGCTTGTTCCCTTGCCGAATCATTTAGCTTCCCCGGATCCTCTTTGGGAAGCCTCTCCGCAGGCAGGGATAGTTTTATACCGACCGCAAATGGATTCATCCTGATACTGGCTTTGAGTCGGGCTCTTGAGTCCCTGTATGCTCGAAAAACCTATACGGTTCAAGATCGCCACAACTACATCCACCACCGCCCCCAGGATGAAGTCCTGATACTTCTGCACCCATTCAAGTAGCGTGAAACCGAGCTTGGCGAGCTCGTCTTTGACTCGGTCCACCACCAGTTTCTTTTTCTCCTCCCCGGGCTTGCCTGTGTCCTCGGTCAAGACCGTGAACGGTATCGCGATTCGAAGACGATATAGATATTGATTCAGGATCTTCAAGATGCTCATAAATCGGAGCTACTTTTCAAATAGTTCATTAAGCAATGGCCTTCGACGCCTCACCCTGAGTTACTGAGGCCGCCGGTTCTCCAGCTGCTGTCCAAATCATTCACACAATGGTACAGCTCAATGCCTTCAAACCCGCAGGGCTTCGTTGTATTCACGATATGCCATGCCAGTTAGTGGTAATAACCGACGGTCTCAGTACTAGTTTTGAACTCATATTCAATAGTACTAACGATAAAACAAAATTTCTTAAAATAGGCTACCTCAAAGCAGGAAAACAGGACTAAATGTTGAATATAGATAATGCATAAACAAGCAATATATTGCATATGTTTTATGAAACAAACATATGCAACCGGAATGGTGGGAAGATACGTAAGTGGCAACCATTCGTGACGTAGCGCAATTGGCGAATGTATCACCGTCGACGGTTTCACACACTTTAAACGAGACGGCTCCTATTAGCGAGGAAACCAAGCAACGGGTGCTACAATGTGTTGATCAACTTGGATATGTATCTCGTCGGAAACCTAGACGAGGAGCCAAAACAAGATTCATTGCGGTTATTACCGATGATATTGCAGCGCCATTTGTGCCTAGTATGATCAAAGGAATCCAACATCACGCTTGCCGTAACGGGTATGAAATAGTCGTGAGGCAGGCCCCGCTAAACAACATGGCGAGCGTACTAGATCTTAACCTGAAGGGATTAGTTGGGGTAATTATAGCCACCTCCTTAACCCCTAATCTAAGGGGAATAGATACTGGACGTCTACCAACCGTTTTGTGCCATTGTCGTTCTGAGAATCTACCGTTTATGTCAGTAATGCCTGACGACTTCCGGGGTGGGTATACAGCTACTTTGCATCTGTTAGAAAATGGTTGGTCGCCGATTGTTCATATCGGCGGGCCTCTTACGTGGACAGCAGGCAGGGAACGCAAAAAAGGTTATCTTTACGCACTAAAACAACATGGGCTATCAGAGAACGAGGAGTTGATAAGGCATTCTGATGATTGGGAATTGTCCTCCGGGTACAAATTGATACTTGATATCCTCAAGCGGGTACGTCCCCCGTTTGGCCTATTCTGTGCCAATGACCTGTTTGCGGTCGGTGCTATTCAAGCCTTGAGAGAGCAGGGATTCGATGTGCCGGGGGATGTTGGCGTGGTAGGCTTTGATAATCGAGAAATATGTGAATACGTTATTCCCAAACTCACTTCCCTGCAATTACCCGCCTATTATATGGGGGAAGCAGCGGCTGGTGCGTTACTAGACATGGTTACGAAGGAAAAGAGGTGGCAGGCGACAACATCCATTGAATGCCCGTTGATCGTGCGCGATTCCTCCATCCCGCGTAGTTTAAGCTAGAGGCTACGTTTAGTTCCTCTGCTGGAATTTAGCCTCTCATACAATGAGACGTTATCTGCAGACACAATCTTACCTCGAGGGTAACTGCCCTGAGAATTTGCCAAGAACGATTGCATCATTTTTGCCGCAAACGCCAAAGGGAAGGGGTAGTTGAAATGAGCTATAGCAGTGAGCAGCATCTCCCCGCTTTCAATATAAAGCGGCACGTAGAGTATGCAATGATGAACATGACAAACACGGTTGATTATGAACAACAATTCTTGCCGTTTTTCCTTTTTGATTTACTTAGCGATCCCCCCAAGCTCCAACATAGCGAGTGGGATTTCGGTTCGAGTACCGGGCGGATGGTTACCAGTTTCATCTTGGGGAGAGCTATGACTGGTACAGACGTAGGTCTAGAAGTCGAGGAGAAATTGAAGGAGAACTTAATTAGTTACTTTGGAAACGACGGCCTGAGTTATCGGAAGGAAGGACCTTTTAGTCGGCATGAGGCTTTTATGCATGATCAACGAGCGGTCATCATGGGTTTGACGGCATGGCTTGCGGAAAGTAGGGATCCGGGGATAGAGAATAAGCTGAAGAAGCTCTGTCGGGCTTTGTACGAAATCGCAGCCGAACATAAATATTATCCCTCTCCTGCTTATCGTCCGAACGGTTGGCTGCCCGTGACCTCTGCAGAACGGACCGGTTGGTGTAGCAGCCCGCAAGAGCACGAACCGGTTAAAATGCCTGTTCCCCCTGTGACGAGCGGTAGACAGATCTACCAGTTAATGAAATATTATGAGCTGACAGGTGATGAAGTGGCCTGGCTTTTAGCAGAGAATTTCGCTCATCATAGTGCGTTTGAGGACGATACTATCGGTCCAGACGGGAGCTTCAATTATAGACACCAGTATATACATTTCCATTCTGTAAGTGGCACAATGGTGGGTCTATTAGAATTCGGTTGGGTGAGCCGAGATTGGAAGTACATCGAGCGTGCAAAGCGGATGTATGATTGGGCTAAGCGGCATGGCTCCTCATTTGGCTGGTTCCCTGAAAGCCTACGTGACGAAGAAGTTTCCGAGACATGTTGTATTGTTGACATGCTAGAAGCTTCAATTCTTCTGGCCAAGATCGGCTTTACGGAATATTGGAACGACGCGGAACGATATCTACGGAACCACTTAGTAGAAGCACAACTTGTTGATACAAGCTGGATTAAGGAAAGTACCAGAGCCCGAACCCCCGAAGCAGTATTTGACAATATACCAAAACGTGCATTTGGTGCGTTCGCTGGTTGGTCCTTGCCTAATGACTTTATATCTAGGAAGTACCACAATTGGGATATCATGAACTGCTGTACCTATCACGCAATTAACGGGTTGTACCATGCGTGGCGTGACGCTATAGTCACTACAGGTTCCACGACGCATATCAATCTGTTAATCGATCGACACACAAAAGTTATAAACGTTAGGAGTTGGCTCCCCTATCAGGGTGGGCTCGAAATCGATTTACATAAAGATACAGTATTATATGTCCGGCTCCCTGAGGGGGTATCACCCAAAGATATTAGATGTCACATTGATGGGTATGACACTTCTCCTACGGTGTTAGGCAATTACTTGCGGTTGGGTCGTTTATGTTCTGGACAACACTGCCTTATCGAATTCCCTCTTGCAATTCGTCAGGAAACGGAAAGGGTATATGGCAATGATTATATAGTTAAATGGAAGGGTAATACAGTCGTAGGCATTTCTCCGGTTGGCACTGTCGTTCCCCTATATCAGCGTGAACGGTTTATGAAGGATTCACAACCTACGGAGGTTGTGAATCCTGAGCCACTAGAATCCACCATCTTCTAAGCAAGACGTGACTATAAAGGAGGATCCTCACAATATGTTAGGTTTAAAAGTAGATTGAGGATTTTCCGAACAAGTTCAACGGATCAAAGGAGGTGAAGTTATCCTTCGCGTTCCAGTGGCTCAGGACCATGACCCTACCCAGGTATATTGAAAGGAGAGAAAACGCCGATGTCAAAGAAGAATATTTATATCGTGTTGTTGGTGCTTGTTTTAACCTTTTTAGTAATCCAAGCCAGTCAAGCGGGATCTAAAATTATTATGTATTCACCCGAGGGTAGAGGAACGCCTCTGGGCGATGCTGTCTACCAGGTTACACAAGACTTCGCTAAGTCGGCGGGTGTAGACGTAAGTTATGAGGTCATCGGGTGGAGCGAGCTAAAAAATAAGCTAACCATTGGTTACATGGGAGGAGCGGTGCCGGATGTCTCCCTAATCTTACCGGAATGGCTATACGATCTAAATAACGTAGGTATGCTGCAACCTATTACAAAAGAGGTCAACAGCTGGGATGAAAAGAACGCATTTCCTGACGCTCTCTGGCATGGTATTACCATAGATGGCGAAATAGTTGCTTTCCCGTACATGATTAACCCACGCGGTCTAATCTACAGGAAGGACCTCTATACCAAAGCTGGCATTAGTGCCCCTCCGAAGCGGTGGGAAGATCTATATAAGATCGGAGCAAAGCTCAATAGTGATGTTAATGGTGACGGTCGTTATGAGATCTATGGGTTTGGATATTGTGGGGCGAAGGATCCGCGTACTCCACAAGAGTTCATCCCATATCTATGGCAGACCGGTGGAGAGCTTGTCAAACGAGTGAACGGGAAGTGGCAGGTTGGATTCACCGCTAAACAAGCGGCGAAGGTATTTCAATTCTATTATGACTTAATGTTTACGCATAAGGTAGTGCCCCAAGAAGCCCGAGAGTGGGGTTATCAGCAAATGGATATGGCTTATGCCTCCGGCAAAATCGCCATGTCTGTAAATGGCCCGTGGATGTATCACTAAATTTCAGAGTCACCAGAGATTATTAAGAATACCGGCATTACGGCTCCGCCTTACAGCGATAAACTTGTTACGTACAACGAAATCTTGTCGCTGGTTATTCCTAAAGGGGCCAGTAATAGAAAAATGGGTTTTGAACTTGTAAAAGCCCTTGGATCCTTCGAGGGGCAAGATAAGGTTGGGCACTACAGGCTTCCGGCGCGTAGCGATGTCGCTAAGCTACCATTCTATCAGGAAGATCCGTGGAAGAAGGAATTCCTTAACTTGGTACCGATTTCCCGAACATTCCCTCCTATTCCTATGGAAAGAATCAACGAGTCTATATGTACACATTTGCAGCTGGTACTTTATGAAAAGGTAAGCCCGGACGAAGCCGGTAAGCGATTCAGGGATGATGTCCAGCGTATACTTCAAACCTACATTTCGCACCCTTACCCCTGATGTTTCTTGTTTTTCCCCGGAATCATTTTTTATCTCTTCACTCACGCTGATACGGGCTCGGACGGACGACTACGTATATGTCCTGAGTAAAACCTGCAAGCCTTAGTATCCTTTCCAGCGGCTCTTCGTTCGGGATCTCTTGAATTACCCGGTACTCCCGATCTCCCTCCTTGGCAC
>JABLXJ010000014.1 GCA_013178125.1 Bacillota bacterium
AACAACTAGGGAAGCCAACTCTGAATTGCTCATACACTAATGATACACTATGACGGCGGGAAAAGCCAGATCCAAATTTTGCAGCCAGTTGGAGCCAGATATTGGTGGAACTTTGACGGAACCCTGGGTAGGGAGCGACCGCCCCGACCGCCCGCTGCCTTATTCCCGATGTCTGAAGAAAAGGGGCTTGCGGTGGCCCATATAGCCCCATTTGCGCCATCACGCCATCACGAGGCCACCGTCAACATTGATAGTCTGGCCTGTGATGTAGCTCGCCCCATCAGATGCCAAAAACACGACCGCGGGGGCTACCTCCTCAGGCTCCCCCAGCCGCCCCATCGGGGTCTCCACCATCCAGCGCCCGATGTTGGGTTCCACGCGGCCATCCAGGATCTCCGTCTTTATCCTGCCCGGGGAGACGGAATTCACGGTTATACCATAGGGAGCGAGTTCCTTTGCGAGGGATTTTGTGAACCCGATCACCCCTGCCTTGGACGCCGCATAATGGGCGTGGGCAACCGAGCCGCGCATCGCCGCCTGTGATGAGATGTTGATGATCCTCCCGGACCTGAGGCTTATCATGTGGGGGATTACAGCCTTCGAGCAATTGAACACCCCCTTGAGATTGATATCGATGGTCTCGTTCCATTCCTCCTCGGTCATGTCCTGGACCCGGGCCGTGGTGAAAATCCCGGCATTGTTGACGAGGATATCGATCCTACCGAACCGGGCCAGCACGTCATCTACCATGGCAGCGACTTCCCTGGCAGATTGCACCCTGGCGCAGACTACAAGGCCCTCCACTCCCATATCTCTAATACAACTCAAAACCTCCTCAGCACGATCCCTGTGAGCAGCGTAATTTACAACGACACTGGCGCCTTCTCCTGCCAGCGCCAGGCAAATCGCCCTCCCAATGCCCCTCGACCCGCCAGTTACAATCGCCACTTTGCCCGTAAGCCCTGTTGCGTTCACAGAAACTCGGTGTAGGATGCCTCCCAATGAATTGGGAGGCATCCTACACCCATGCCCTCCTCCTGCTAGACTGTGGACTTCTCATGCTGCCAGCCATCAGCACGCTGCAATACCCTTCGGCCCCGCGCAGGTTGTTTTTTAGCCTTCCTCCAGCCACGCTTCAAAAACGGCCTCGATATTCTGCCGAGGATCCTTAACGCCCCACTCGCACTGGGCAATTACTCCCCCGCCTTTGCCATCCAAAGCCCGCCGCACCCTCCGCATCGCCTCTTTAATCTCTTACGGAATCCCAAAAGGAGAGAATATGCTGGCGATCTATCTCTCCCTAGGTAGGTACTTTCGCGAGAGATTTTCTCTCGCCAATCGATCAATTCATCAAGAGCCGGGTGGAATTCGTTTTGTCGAGCAATATATATCAGCCTTCTCATTATTGCATCGTATGGCTTAATCATACTGCATATTACACGTAATTGCAACTACTATCCTTGCAAACCAGTCGCTTCCTAAACCTTAGAACTGGAAATTCGACCTCCTCCGAGACAATTTCTACCACCCAGAAAGGGTTTTTGGAGCTTACTCCTAGGATTATATCCTTCCTACATTAAATTAAGCTCCAACTTCGGGCGAGTGTGATATAGCTCGACGCTAAAGCCTGGCTTTCAAATCTCTTACAACGCAGCATTACCAAAGTGCTTTGATGTTTTTCAAAGGGCCTTGAACTCAGGTATGGCTAGACTTGCGGCTTCAGGGTTGGAATTGGAAGCAAAATGCTGGTAGATGATCAAACGCTCGATACTCATGCATTCTACCTTTACTTTGTCGGCGGCGCATGCTGCGACGAAAAACTCATCGCCACCCAGATCTTCCCGCGTCATGAATATGGAGGCAGATTCAATCTGACTCGGCTCTTTGCCCGGTACCCATACCCTACCGTGCCCACCAAGCACGATGGCACCAAAGGCCGCCTTTTCTTGAATCTCCCATGTATATGACGGGTTGATAACGGTTTTCTTTGCGCTATATAGGTCGGGATTAGTCTTTTCGCTAGCTTTACCGCATCGGTAGATGACGAAAGCTTGAGAGCCAGCGTCCTGCTCACGTACTTTTACCGGCGGCCGGAAGTACTCTTGCCGAAAATTCTCTGTGTTGCCGGAATTCTTGCACCGTATCATGGAAAGCATATACTCGCAGACCTTTTCAAACCCGTCATCCCTGATGGTGACAGGTAAGTCCCTATCAATAAGGTCGGGCGGCATTACCATATCATTCACTCTGGATTCTGGGATACAGGTAACATCGGAATCCACTTGGAGTTCATAGGTTACAAGCGAGCCTGGGGCATGCAACGTGCAAGGAGGCATGTACCAGCCGGTCCCCGGTACCAGATTAATCGTATTAGCCAGATCGGTTAGACGGTTATCTCCTCTAAAATAAGCTTTCAAATAGCCTAAGATCTGACTATCCGTATACGTGCGATCAACACCCATCGAAGTAGCAGGATAAGCGTTTCTATTCATGCCGGAAAATCCCGCCGGTACGCTCGATTTCTTGCTCAATAAATTGCCTAATTTTCTTTTCATCAGTCAATCTTTGAAAGGTTAAAGTTTTGTCGAGTAGACATATCGATTTTGCTTCCTTTCTAAGCAGTTATCATTGAAAAAGTGCGTTTTCTCCGGCCGTAACTACATAATCTCCTCTTGGAGTTCTTATCGAAGCTGGTACTCCTCTCTAATGATGGAATGAAAGTCTCTTGCGCCATCTCTTAAGGTTAGTACCGTGGATGAAAACAGATATTCTTTATTTATAGCTATAACTGTTTCCTTTACTTCCCACAGACTATCTCATCAGCATCTCCTAGAAGCGCAATGGGAGTACCTATTGGGACAGTCTCCCCCTCACTAACCAATATCTTTAGCAAAACGCCAGAGATGGGGGATTCTACCTCTAACGTACTCTTTTCCGTCTCCACCTCCAGGAGAATTTCGCCTTTTGAAACCCGCTCGCCGACTTGCTTTTTCCAACTGGCTATGGTCGCCTCTTCTGACATGTGTCCTAGCTTGGGCATTATAAATTCTACCGCCATTGCCAACCCCCATTTGTTTTTTGATTTCAAGACTATTTAACTACTACCGGCTTGAAATCTAGAATCTCACATACTTCTACCAATTCTGCTATCCAATCACCATATACCATGTGCAAGTGGTTAGACCGAACTGCATCTATAAACTCATTCCGATTACAAAGCAATTTTAGGAATGCATGTGGGCGCTCCCAGATGGTCTCCCTTAACCTCTCACGAGGCAGTTCAACAACCTCAACTGGTGCAATTAACATTTCATATTTTTCGGATTCCCGACTAAGCCGTGCAACAGTTGCATGACCAGGACGTGCTACGTGCTGCGGACATGTACCCCCATACCTCCACTTAAATTCATGTACACCCTCTCGCTCCCAGTAAACATCTTTTTTACATTTAGCGAAATCGGTCGGTTGGGACCCACAGTTGCAAGTGGTGAGCACATTATCCTTCAAATTGAACTCCGTCAGATCGGTGAACAACACGGGGCCATCGGCAAGCATCTTGAGAATTTGCATCGTTAACGCTCCATTCAGATCAGCCTCGCAAGCAAAGATAAATCGTTCCTTGGGACCTTGGTCATCTTCAGCATCCCCCATGATGGCGTGAGCTAGACAGAAAGTAGTATACAACCTAGGCAATTCAGGTAGGCATTTGACCGCAATGAAGTCATAACCTTTCTCGGCTGACAACTCCTTTAATGCCAAATATAGTTTGATCTGCTTTATAATCACATCCTCACTAGCCACTAGTTTACCGAAGGTATCCTTCATCCATTGCAGAAAGGAAAAAGCACGACTATTGTCTATTGCCTCTGCACGATCAATCACTTCCATCTGCTCGAAAGAATCAATCTCGGTGCCAAATTTTACCCTTACCTCATTAGGATCACATACGGCCGTCACCATCCCCATTGAACGTCCGCCACCAACACCCAGCACTTGGCCTCTTAAACCCTTCGCAGCACATGCGGCATTTAAAAGGCATTTAACCTTTTTTCGAGTCTCATCATCATCAAAGAGACCATAAACCAGATGAGCGTGGCACCCCAGTTCTGCCATAGCCCCTCGTGCGATAGCACCGCCAACCAGTCCACAGGTTCCAGGAGTTGCATCTCCCCAAATCACAACCGGGACATCTGCCTCTAACGCAGCCGCCGCGGCACAATTAGCGTAGGTCCACGTGCCTACATAAATGACAAGTGCATTTATTCCTCGTGCCCGGAGGCTCCGTCCTGCCGACCTCATTTCTTCATAGGTTCGATGCAGGGGACCTTCATCCAACACATCAAACCCCATATCTTCCAAAGCGTTTTTTATTACATTATGCGTAACGGCAACTCTCTCTAATACTTCCTTCGCCCACGTATTGTCAGGTGACATAGTTGAAATTAATCCTATTGTTCTATGGTTCATAAAAAATGCCCTCTCCAATTCATCAAATTTGATTTTACGGGTTTAATACTTGCCATACTCCCTACTGACTCCTAACCCAGCTCGATAACGACAACTTTGAAGCGGGGTTTTCCAAAAATAGCATTGATAGAACCGGGAACAAAATCACCACCCATCTACAGCTAAGGCACACGCGCTTTACATTCTCACGAATAGTTTCCACCGGTCCGTACTAGGGGCGACCCCAAGTAATACATATCTTTAATGCCCCGTTGTGTTATAACTAAAGACTAGCTACCTACTCAAGGACCTCCCGAACACCTGCAATAATCCATTCATCATTTGGCACTACGGATTTTTCGATCTTCCCGTATGGAATTCCCGTTCTCATACCACATATACGCTTTACCGGTTTCTTTAGATCGCCAGAACACTTTTCTGTTACCACTGTAGCTGCTTCAGAGCTCCAACCGCCCTCTGCCGGAGCCTCAGTCACCACGACGCAGTGTCTAGTCTTTGATACCGAATTTACGAGTGTCTCTTTATCCAGAGGCCACAGAGTCCTGGGATCCACAATTTCACAAGATATTCCTTCTTTGGCCAGCTTCTCTGCTGCTTCAAGGGCATGCAAAACCATCCAGGACGTAGCAATAATTGTAACATCAGTCCCTTCACGCTTAATATCTGCTACTCCAATGGGTACCACATATTCATCTTCCGGCACATCACCTTTAGTAAAATAGAGGGATTTATGCTCGATAATTATAACAGGGTTATTATTTCTAATAGATGATTTCAGCAGCCCCTTCATATCATAGGGAGTCGATGGCATAACCACAATTAATCCTGGGACGTTAACAAACCAGTTCTCCAGACTCTGCGAATGTTGGGATGAATTGCGCATCCCTACCCCGCCTTGGGTCCGAAAAACCACCGGAACATTAACCGTCCCGCAGGAGAGTTGGTGATACTTACAAGCATGGTTTATAATCTGATCCATTGCAATGGTAATGAAATCTATATACATTATCTCAACAACCGGACGCATCCCCATTACAGCACTTCCGACAGCACATCCTGCTATAGCCGCTTCAGAGATTGGCGCATCCTTAACGCGTTCGGGGCCGAATTCTTGCAACAACCCTTTCGTTGCCCCGAACAGATTTCCCCACCGACCTATATCTTCGCCGATTAAATAAACGGCCTCGTCACGTTTCATTTCTTCACGCAAGGCCTCACGTATCGCATCACAGTATGTTATTCTTTTAACTTTACTCCCTGTCATTTCAGCCGGCCTCCCTCAGCTAAAGGAATCATAACATGATCGGTTGCCTGTTCTACTGTTGGGAATGGCTGTTCTAATGCCCAAGCAAGGTCGGATTCAAGCTCCCTGACCACTTCCTGTTCCAATGCGATGAGAACGGACTCTTCAACCCCTTCCTCTAAGAGACGGGCCTTGCAACGGGCAATGGGGCATTTTTTCCGCCACCATTCTACCTCATCCCTCGTTCTATACGTATATTCCGGGTCACCACCGTAGTGTCCCCTCGTACGATAGGTTATCGCCTCGATGAAGACTGGCCCATCTCCTGATCGAGCCGCGGTCACGCCCTTCTCAACAGCGGCCAGTACCTCTTCTACATCGTTTCCATCCACCATCACGCCCTCGAGGCCATAGGACGCTGCACGTTTGGAGATCGGATAGACAGAGACGAACTCGCGTACCGGCATAGCCTCGCCATACTGGTTATTCTCGCATATATAGATCACAGGTAATTTCCAGATAGCAGCCAAGTTGAGGCCTTCATGGAACGAACCGGTATTAGAAGCACCGTCCCCAAAGAAACACACACAGATACGACCTTTCCCCTCGCGTTTCATAGCCATAGCGATCCCTGTTGCAATCGTAATGCCGCTGCCAACTATCGATCCGCAGAAAAAGTTGTTTGGGGTATCAATCCACTGCATTGGACCACCAATACCCTGGCTGACTCCTCCCCGTCTTCCAAGCATCTCACAGAAAATCTGGCGAGGTGTGCTTCCTTTAGCTATAGAGTGACCTTGTGGACGGTGAGTCGAGATCACCGCGTCGTCGGGCCTAAGATTTGTACACACCCCTACGGCAACTGCCTCCTCTCCACTGTAGGGGTGGAATCCATCCATAATTAAATCCTTCATTTTAAGATCAAGACACATTTCGTCAAAATGCCGAAGCACGAGCATCTGTCGATATAGCCCTAATAATTTGTCTCTATCCATTGTTTAAACCTCCTTCTCGGATGGCCACAATGCGGACGGGGCATGCGTCAATCCCCTTGATCGGCAGTGGTAGGATAAAGACGGTTACTCGTTTATCTCCAATAGCTGCAAGGTTTGTTGCCGACTCCACCATAGCGATATCATGTTTGAACATGTTCAAATGGTTCGGCTGGTAATCCGTACCGGGCACTTCGAAGCCCGCGGCGTCCGTCCCTATTATAGAAGGATTAAAGGAGATCAACCACTCCATCGCCTCGACTGTCAGGTATGGCTGCTCTGCCCAGCGCTCCGTCCGAAAGAACTTATCCATGTCGGTCCGAATAAAGATCATATCACCTTCCTGGATACGGTCAGCATGGGCTTGAACCTCCTCGAGTGTGATCGCTTCTCCATTTGCCTTATGGGAAAAATCAAGGACCACAGCCTCCCCAATAAGCCTTTCAACGGGATAATCGGCCGCATCAGCCCCTTCCTTCCAATGATGATACGGAAATTCAATATGCGTTCCCATATGGGACGACATGTTGATCTCACTCAGAACATACCAGATGTCGGGTCGGTGTTTAACATCTGGAAGCAATTCTGTTACATCAAAGGTGCGAGTCTCTAATTTGAAATTTTCTTTCTCTGGAATCATAGGATGGCTCAATTCAATAATGAAGTCTTTTCTCATATCAATTCTCCTCGCCTGCCTACGTTTATTCCACAACTGAGATAGCACCGAGCATTTATGATTAACCTACGCGATACTGAGCGGGCCATTTAGCCGATGATTCTCCACTGTAAATCCCGAAAATCAAACTCTATTGGTTCAAGATGTATGTCTCATTCTTTCCCTATTAGTTTCCACTTTTGTTCCAAGTAGTATAGATAGTTTTTCAGTGTTACATCAGGTGGAATTAGGTGATCCAAGTGGGGGATATATCCACCCTGTTCCAGCAATGGAGCAATTCTCTCCAGTTCTTTGTCAATCGCATCCTTACCGGAAATCAGTACTCTCTTGTCAATGCCCCCTTGGAGTAAAACCTTCTTACCATATTTCTTACGTAACATAAACATATCTGTACCAGCAGCAACCTCACAGGGGAACATTATGTTGATACCAGCATCCAACCACCCCGGCACAAGGTCATGAATGAGGCCGTCACAATCAACACTTTGTAAGCAACAACCGTGTTTTTCAAGTATAGCAGTCACACGTTTATATAGTGGTACCATCAACTTTTCGAACGTGCGAGGACTGATTAAGGGTCCATAATTGAAACACATATCTTCCCACCAGCTAAAACGGTGAATGGGTACATCGTCAGGCACCTGTTCCAGACTATTGAGAATAAGTTGGAGATGATGATCAAGCATCTCTTCTACAAGAGCAGGATCATCATAAAGAAGATACGAAAGACCTTCCACCCCTAACCAGTTACGTAACTGCCCGTAAAAACCTGTTGCCGTGGATGTGACCTCGAATCCGGCAGCTGCAGCCTTACGTGCCTGATCCCAAACTTTGGGATCAATCTTTCTAACTGGAGACTCGATGCGGAGACGCTTTTTAAATTCTCCCCAATCTAAGCGGTTTTTGACAGGATATTCGAGGTATTGAGGGATACTCGCGAAACCACTTTTATGCTTGTACCAGCGGGCGATAGTACCATCTCTATCGCGTCGAACTTCAGTCTCTTCATCTTCCTCAAGTACTACGATTTCATAGGGTGGGTCAATATCGGTGTAAACTGGAATATTAACTTTACCCTTATAATAACCCTCCACTAACTGGTCTAATCCAAAATAATCGGCAAAGATATTAGAAAACGCATCATCACCGATTGTGTCAACCAACTCTTGCGGAAACCCCTGTTTGACCCAAGCCTGGATTGTTTGTGGCCAGTAACCAAATTCAACATCAGGGACACGATCGATTTCCTTATAAGTGAAGGTCTTATATATACGGGTTTGAGGTTCAATGAATTGCTGTGTAACCATATTTATTCCCTCATTTTAGTATAAAGCCGTCTTCGTTATGCCCCTCACAGCGAAGGGTTGCATCGCCGGAGTATTGCCAATTTACTCGTACTCTAAAGCCAACATTAAAAAAGTCTCTAATCTTGGGGCAGTAAATTCTGCATAGTCTTCTCTACACTCATAACTTAATTCTCTTTCATCCGGAAGTATTATGAAGCGTTTAACTCTCTTGTTACCTAATCTTATCCTGACCTTTATCTCATTAATTGGAATGTTGGGTAATTCTTCCTGAAAGTTGAGTAGGTTAACAATATATCGTTTTTTATCCGTTTGGTGAAATGCAGTTATCTCCACCGACTTTGGAGCATCGCTTTCGAATACAAATGGACTTCGGGAAAGTAACCTGATTAAATTGATAAATATCTTATGATGATATTCAACATTTTCTAAATCACCGGCCACATAGATTACTTTTCCTTTACCATATCTATTGAGAACGACGGCAGGATAATCCGTCCATATACCTGGAGGATTACTGTGAATAGAAGCATAACGCCTTATATCTTTAGGATCCGTGTATGGAAGAACTATTTTCCCTAAAACATTAGTATCTTTTTTTACCTCGATCTTTAATTGAGAACCATAAATACTTAAAGGGTATTTTGGGGTATAATCAAGGAAGACATCCTTTCCTTCCTCCGTTGGAGAAATATAAGTGAAATTCTCTTTCGTTTCTCCTAGATAAGAAATACCAAAGACATCAGCTAATAAGAAATTATCTTTTCTGATTCCACCTTTAGTGATCAAGGAAGTATATTTGCTTGCATATAAGCTACCACCAGACTTAACATAATTTTTGATTGCCTCAACTTCTTCTTCGTCCATCATTAACACATTGGGGAGTACAAGTACCTGATACTGCGAAAGTTCCCTGATGTTCTTTTTTGTGACAACCCCAAAGGGGATATGATGATTTATAAAAGACTTAGCAACACTAAGTGTAGCATCTAAATGAGGTATTTTATCCGAGATTTCTAGGATGTTAGAACGACCCTTGATAACATTTTCTCCACTATATTCCGGGTCAAATTTTGACTCAGTACTGAAATAAATAGCAACATCTTGACAAAATTGCCCTCCAAGGTATTTCTCGTATTCTTTTATTTTACGGTAAATTTCCCCCATTGTACTATAAACTCTTTTGTTCAAAGTCCCTACAGGATCAATGGCATCTATAAATATAAAGGCTCCGCCATTAACTAGAGCTGAAAACGCCTTGGCTTCTAGTAATTCCTTAGGTTTTAGCGTCGTATGATCTTTTAGATTTACGTTAGAAGAGGTCTCGAAACCAAAGGGCTTATTTTCGGTAAGATTGTAAAGAAGCTTGCAGACAAAAGAACCTTGCAAAGCATTACCATAAAAATCACCTTGTAAAAAATCGCTTTCTTTACTAAGTCCCACAGTCACCCCCCACCGCCAAGAAGCTGTATATGTCGAAGACTGGTGTTCAACACTGACATCTGGTTTTATTTTCTTTACTGTAGAAGTAGCTAAAGCAGCAAAGTCGATTAACCATTCTTCTCTTTTACGTTGAAAGGTTACCCACTTTGGATCCTCCCAATTAACGACTCTAGGCAGTTCACCACCAACCTCTTCAGAGTACCTCTTCTGGCAAGAAGAACAATAGCAGACCTCAGGCCAGAATGTCATGTCAAAACGAATCCCTTCAAATTCATAGTTGTTGCAGATTTCTTTAATTTGTTCTACAACGAAATCTCTATATGGAGAATTTGGACAGCAAACACCATAACGACTATTTTCAGCTGCTTCTTTACCATCTGCAGTAATAATCCTCCAATCAGGGAAATGATTATACGTCCAGTCATTAAAAATCAGACTATAATAAACCACTACTTTGATTCCCTTCTGATGGCAAAGATCAATTACTTCTTTTAATATATTTCTCCCCTTAAGCCCCTTGTGCATCTCTCCTACCTTTGTGGGATAATTACAAAGACCTACATGGGAATGGGCGTACACTACCGCTGACTCAGCTTGAGATAACTGTAACATCTCTACATATTTCTCCGAATCAAATTCAGATAAGAATTTCTCATCCCAATCTGTAATATGCATATCTATTACATTTCTACAATAAGCACTTTGGTACCACTTCTTTTGCATCTTTATCCCCCTAATCCCAATATTCCATTGCAACTTAAATTGGTATCCTTCTAGAACCGGATCATTACATTCTTATAATCATCATCCATAAATCACCTTACCAACTTTCGGATATAGTTTAAGGTTACATACATTTACTATTGCTATAATCACAGAAAGCTTCGTATACTGCTCTGATATTATCATCGGGAGTTCTGTAATCAATATCGGGAACAGATAACTCGAACTCGGTATCTTGGTGAATTGAATCCATAATCCGTCTAACATCCTCAACGAGGTCTTCCCTTGAAGCCGACATCAAGCGTTTTGCACTAAATATATAACTAATGCTAGCCTTCGGGAAAGTATCACACACCTTCCTCAGATTTGATTGCCATCCAACTTGAATATATGAAACATTATCATGGAGAGCATATTGGTCGATCATACGATCTACAACACCACAGTGATGGATTCCGAATGATGGAAACTCTTCCGATAGTCTATGATCATGTTTATAGAGAAACCGGCTGTAGATTTCTGGTGAGATAAAATCTACAGTGCAATTAGCAATAACTAAGCGGAGCGGTGTCTCACCGTGCCGCTCCATTAATAATAGTGCAAGTTGGGCAATGGTTTCTCGTATTATTTCAAAAAGCCTATGAGCCAGCTCCGGGTTTTCATAGTAGTCAATGAATAATTGTTCTCCTCGAAGTTTAAAGGCGATATTTTGTACTCCAAGATTCCAGATAGAAGAAGTTTCCCGACCGTACCGCTTTCTAATTTCGTCCCACTGCCTAATAAGCGGTGCTATAGGGTACGAATTATAAATATCAGGTACCTTAAGGTTTCTGATGTCCTCATCCCCAAGTCGCATTGGAACTTCCCAAGGAAAGTTATCTTCAGGTAGTTTTACCTGTGCACCAAAAAGTGCTGGAATCAAAGCATTGGCGAAAGGTGGAAAAAATAGTCCTTCCGGATCATCTAGTGGACCTGGCTCCGGGTTATCATCGCCTAAGCCAATGTCACCAAAGCGCTGGTAGAGATATTTCTGCATTTTCCTATGGATATTGCTTCTATACTCGAAATCGAAAGTGTAAGACTTTCCGAACTTAATACCATAATTTTTATTCCACCATGACGGAAGAAACACGAAATGTATTGTTTTATTACCCATTGTACCCACTTCTTCCTAAATTCTAATCCCACAACAAATCTTCATCTACAAGGTTACCTAAACGAACCCAATGTCATACCACGCATAATATTCTTGCTAAAAATTAGATAGAAGACAATCATCGGTACAGTTGCAATTGATAATCCGGCGAATAATGGTCCCCACGATGTCTGACCCCATAAACCCCGGTATCCTAAAAGACCTACAGGTAAAGTCTTGACATTATTACCCCAAAGGAGAACCATTCCCAGAAAAAGCTCATTCCAAAATGCAATAAAGTTTACAATTGCCACAGCCGATAGGGCTCCTTTAGAGATGGGGGCTACTATATACCAAAAGACTTCTAGTTCTTTGCAACCATCAACTCTAGCTGCATCTTCAAGCTCTGAAGGGAATCCTCGAAAATAGGATTGGAGAATTAAGATAGACATTGGTAACCCGACTGTAGAATATACTAGAATTAATCCGGGGTACCTGTTGAGTAGGCCCATTGTCTTGATTAGGTGATACAACGGAATGATCAATGAATGCATCGGGACAGCAACCATTCCAATTAAAAGCATCAAAAAGAACCTCTGCCCTTTAAATTTATATCGAGCAAGAGCGTACGCCGCCAGGGTAGCAATTAAAGTCAATGCAATCATGGTAGCCGATACGACAATTAAACTATTACTGAAGTATAAGCGGAGAACAACGTTACTCTTTTCACCGGTCCAAGCTATAGGGTAGTTCTTAAAAGTGGGCAGCCACGCCAACTTCAATGGGAATTGAACAATCTCTTGAGAAGTTTTAAGGGATGTATTTAACATCCATATTAACGGTAGAAACTGGACTAGGGCCCACCCAATTATAACAACAAAGAGAATAAACATACCGACATTGTATCTCTTTTTCATAACTCCACTCCTTCATTTTTTCAGCTATGGGTATCTTAACCTTCATCAGGTGCTTGCTCAAAACGTACTGCCCGCAAGTAAAACCAAGCTAATATCATTTCAAGCATCAACATTATTACAGAAATAGCGGATCCATAACCGAAGCGTCTAAACCAGAAAGCAACGTTATACATATATAATGAAAGAACTTCGGAGGCTTGTCCCGGACCGCCTTTAGTTATTACAAAGACCACATCAAATACTTTAAATGAGTTGATAACCTGCAACATCGTTACTATTGCTAAAACAGGTTTTATCATTGGAAGAATGAGATACCATACCTTTTTCCAAAAGGTAATTCCATCAATTTCGGCAGCCTCGTACATCTCAGTTGGAATACTCTCCATTGCCGTAAATAGAAATAGCATCGGATAACCCGAATATTGCCAAATATTGATTGCAGTTATAACCCACATTACCAAGCTGGGATTACCGAACCAATCGGGTGCTGTAATGCCAACCAATTTCAAAACCAGCTTAACGGGCCCGCCGATCGGGTGAAGAAGATTACCCCAAAGAATACCGACAGCTGTAATAGATAAAATCACATTCATAAAGAAAGCTGTTCGAAAGAAACGCCAACCTTTAATCTTAATATGCAAAGCTAGAGCAGTTAAAAATCCGATTAGGAGAGTACCAAAAACGGATCCTACTGTATATTTTAAAGTGTTTCCCAAGGCATTAAAAAATCGAGGATCCCGAAACAATCCTACAAAGTTTTCAAACCCGATGAAAATCTTCGATCCGAACCCATTCCACTGATATAAGCTCAGGACTAGTGCATTGAAGAGTGGATATACCATAAATACGATTAACATCAACACAGCAGGAGTGATAAGGAAATAGGCAAAGGCTTGACGCTGGGCCTCCAATGACCTTCTTCTACTGGCACGATTTGTCATATTAGATCCATATCTAGAGTAGCTTTCCAAGTTCGTTGGTCTATTCATGTGACCACATCCTTTTAGGCCTTTTCTCTCGTTTTTAAACTATATCTCGAATTTAAGACTGTACTTAAAACTCCTCATTGACGAAAGGAGCCACCGGATGGAGGCCCTTATTAGCCATAAATAAAGGTAATGACCTCCACCCGGAAGAGAATCTCACTTTTATTCCCATTTTTAGTTAATTGCTACTTTTTTGCTCCACGGACTCGCGCTGCTACTTTATCCAACTGAACTACGGCTTCTTTCGGGCTAACCTGACCCCCGATGACCTTTTGGACGACGCTCCGTAGTTCAGCGTAAAGTTCGTTGCCCCAGAAGGTAACAATCTCGTCAGTTGTATCATATTTACCACTGCCAAATAGCTCCATTATTTCAATGGCAATAGGGTCAACCTTGCTACCTTTAAAACTTTTACTTGTAAGATCGGTGCGAATCGGCATAGCCCCTGTCGTCGCGACGATCTTTTGTCCCTCCGTGCTCAACACATAGTTATAGAAATCAGCGATGATATCCTTTGTCCGCTGATCAACATAAGCAGACAGAATATACTCATCGGGATATGAAACAGTTAGCACAATGGGTATATTATTATGAACTTGGGGGAATAGGAAGAAGCCTAGCTCGTCACCCAATCCTTTTCTAAGTTCGCTAATGATCCAAGTTCCGCTTTCATACATGGCGCCCTTCCTATTCAAGAAAACCTGTCGCGCTTCCATATCATCCATAGATAGTACACCGTCGCCCCAAACCCCTTTAGTTTCCATATCACGCATAATCTGGAACGCTTCTGCAAATCCAGGATAATCGCCCATCTTAACCTCGTTACGTGTCATATATAGTATCTTATTGTACTCTTCGAGTGGAGTCGTTCGAGAAGCAATAACCTGATACATGTGGAATCCAGGCCAAGCGTCGCGATCCCCCATCAAAAGGGGTTGGTAGCCTGCTTTCCGCAACTTAGCACTTATAGTGAATAAATCTTCCAACGTTTTTGGTGTTTCAATTCCAACCTTAGCAAAGATCGCCTTATTGTAAAAGATGAGTGGAGTTGTGACAAAGGCTAATGAGAAATGATACATACTACCGTTAATCCGGTGGGTATTTAAATGTTTTGGAAGAAAGCTCCACCAGCCATACTTTTTATAATATCGATCAAGGTTCTCTACGGCTCCTGTTTCCACCAAGGCCGGCACATCGCCCGATCCATAATTGAGCCAACCTGTTGGTGGGGCACCTGGCGTAGACATGATAACAGGAAGTGTAGCCCGCTGTTGTTCCTGTTCCATAACGGTCAAGGTAAACTTGACATCTGGGTGCTTAGCTTGATATTTCTCTATCAATTGTGATAAGTATTCGACCATACTACCTGGACATGTCACAATTTCAATCTTCGTGGAAGCAAAGGTAAAGGATGCCTGGGCAAATAACATAGCAAATATTGATAACAAAAGAATAAATCTCTTCATCATTGTTTACCTCCTCATGATTTTTGGACGTATCTTGAAAGCACTCATAAACTGATATAGCTATTTTTATATAACACTTTCTACTCCTAGATTAGACCCACTATTTCGTCTGGAAATTTGTTTGGACTTCGCATAACAACCCCAATAGTAACTCAACTCATCCCAGATTCTACATGACTATCCATTCCATCACCTCTTCCCTTTCAACGTCTTCTTCCTCCTGAGGGCTACTGTACTTTCATACGTGTAACTACCGAACATATCCCTCCTTTAGAAGGGATAGAAGGACCTATTCAGAAACTCCCTCCGCGCTAAAGGCTTGGCTTCCAGCATACCCTTCCTGCTGCACTACCTCCACCATTACAAAACCCAGATCAGTAGAAAGGGAACTCGTCACGTTCAACTGGAACGACAGTCGTGGACGTCGCCCGGATAACTGGCCGACAGGGGATCAATAACGGCTCAGCGCCGGCCACAGCTACCGGCGCGGTATCATCAACGCTATCGGGATCAATTAAATAAAGGAAGCTGCGAGCCGCTGCCTGACCGATTTCATACATAGGCAACTGGACACTGGAAAGCCTGGGCCGGGTGATGTGAGTCACTTCCCGGTTGTCGAAACCGATGATCCCTAATTCATCCGGAACGGTGACGGATTCTTCGTGAGCCGCCTGTAAAGCTCCTACAGCCATGAAGTCATTCGCTACAAAAATAGCGTTAGGATGGACCTGGCTCAAAAGTTCCCGGGCATGCCGGTAGCCGCTGTCTGGTTTCCAATCGCCATAACGAACGAGTTCGTGGGTGTAAGGAATTCCATTATCTATTAAAGCCTCCTTAAAACCTTGTAACCTCGCTTGGCAGGCATGCCAGGTGTATGGCCCGTTAATCATGGCGATTCGTCGATAACCTTGGCCCACCAAGTGGACGGTAGCTGCATAAGCTCCTCCACGCTCATCGGGCAATATGGTCGGATAGCGTCCACTGGCGGGAAGGCAGTGAGCATAAACCGATCGGACCCCGGCTGGTATCCAGCTATCGTCAAGAATTCGGATCCAACCCCCCGCTATTAACAAGCCAGCTAGATGGCCCTGCTTGAGTAATGAAAGAAATGGCTCAACCCCGCCGAAATTCGGGCCGGCTTGACCAAGAAAAAGGGTCCACCCCCGTTCCCGTAACCAACTTTCAGCCCCAGCAGCCATAGCGCTAACTAAGGGGCTAGCTAGGTTATCGGTGATAAAAGCCAGCATATTTGCCTTCCCGGTACGGAGGTTACGCGCTAGACTATTAGGCTGATAACCCATTTCCACTGCTATCTTGATAATCTTTTTCCGAGTGGGGCCACTTACAAGAGAGCTGCCGCTCAAGGCCCGGGAAACTGTAGAGGGGGAGACCCCCGCTCGTTTGCCGATATCATATATAGTTACTGACATAGGCATCCTTTTTGCAATCCAATGCAAAAGCTAAAAGTTAAACTAACTCAATAATTATATGGAGTTACCCCGGGTTCACAAGGTACCATTAATGGAATCGATTGCAACCAAAAATAACCTTTCTATTTTCGTCGCTTATAATATTCAACACCATAATGCATATTCCTGCTTACTCAAAAAATTTCTTGTTAGAGGTAGCACCCAGACCTTCCCGTTCCACTGGGAGGCATCCCAGACTGCCGGCATGAAGTCATCAACATCAAACCAGGCTTTGTCGGTGAGCTTCGAATTCGAAATATAGGTATTCAGTGGCTCGACGAAACCTGCCTTCGCATACTGTGGGATAAACATAAGGTCGGTCATCACGACATCGAATATGCCGCTCCGGGAGGCGAGATCCACCAGTGTCTTTTGATGGAGCTCGAGCTCCGGGTATTTCTGGATCCGGACCTTTATCCCGGTAAGCTTCTCGAACTCAGGAATCTGCGGCTCGAGCTGGTCGGTCTCGTTCGTCAGCAGCAAAGCCACCACGATTTGCTCGCCTTTGCACTGCCCCCAGTCAATCTTGGCATCACGCGGCGGAGCAGCGAAGACTTGCATCGCTGAAACCGATAATGCCAACAGTATCACTAGACCAAATAGTGCCAACCGGCCATTAATCTTCATCTCTCAGACTACCTCCTCGGGCATTATGCCACAGTCTTGGAATCTGGTCCCTCTCTGACTGAATGTATTAAACTTCATCCCCGAATCAAACCATACAAAATTATGAGATTACGATAACCCTATGAGACTGTGGTAGCTGCAGCCCCCCTTCCCGCCATCTATTAGCTATTCTAATCCCCGGGCCCCATTCCCGGACGTGATAGCAGCTCAGGCAGCTTGGGGAGTTCCGCCCCGCTCCTCCGCTCCCACACTCCCTCACTTCTTCACTCCTTTACTCCTTCACATACTGCCGCCAGTACTCCACAGACTCCTTGAGGTCGTCAATCACGCGGTCTTCATCCGGATAGAAGGCTTTATGGCTTACCTCAAATACAAGGAGCACCTCCTCCGCCCCTGAATCCTCTATGGCCTTCAGGATATCCTGCGGCTTGATGACCCCCTGTGCATTGTATTCGCTCGTAAACGGCCAGTGGCGACTACACTCCTTATCTGTCTGCTGAATGTGTATAACAGGCGCAACCTTCCCAAACGTCCTTATCCATGCGCAGGGATCCGCATCGGCAGGGTCGCCCGAGTTTACCGAGCCGTGCCCTACATCAAGGCAGAGCCGCATCGGGACCGCCATGTTAGCGCAACGCTCCAGGAGCCCCGAGGTCTCTGATATGGTGCAGGCCATCTCGCGCGGCACCGAGGTAGGCTCAAACATCAGGTACTCGAGCCCCACCTCCGCAGCATAGTCAGCCAGACGGCGATAAGCCTGGACCGCCTGCTCCGTGATGTATTCCCTTCTCTGGGGGTCAGCGGTGTCTCTTGCCGACATGATTGCGAAACAAGTCCCGGTCCCCTTGGCGCCCAGCATCGCCGCCTGCGCGATGAGCCTCTTCATCCACCTCTCGCCCTCTGCCCTTATCTCATCATCCGGGTGGCCGAGATAGTGTTGATGGGCGAAATGGCCGCCGAATGCGGCATATATCTGTATCCCGTACCTGTCACATGCGGCCCGGGTCTCTGCGCAAACCCTCTTCTGGATAGCATCGGGGAGATAGGGGTCGAGCAGGTCGCTCGCATATTGGACGTAGCGCAGCCCGAGCTCCTCGCCTACAATCCGCGTCCACTCCTCTGGCTCCGTATAGCGGTTTGCCGCAAAGTTACAATTCATGCCAAGCAGTACCCTCGCCATATCCCTTGCCTCACCTTTTCATTTAACGCTATTTCATTTAACGCTGTGCCTATATTTGCGTTTAGTGTATACCACCCTCGTTTAATGCTGCGCCATTCCCATCCAATTCTGTGCCGCGCCAATCTCATTCGATGCTCCCATTCTCGTCGATGCCACGCTGATCTCGTTCAGTCCTACACCCACGGCTTTACGACAACCTTCATCCCTTCCCTCGACTCCATCAGCCTGAAGCCCTCCTCTATCTGATCGAGAGGGATCACGTGCGTTATCAGCTTACGCGTATCGATCTTGCCACTGGCGATGAGCTCGAGAGCCTCCCGGTTTCCCCTCCCTGTGCTCGAGGAGGCACCGGTGATTATGCACTCGCGGTAGTGGACGATGTTCGCATCCAAGGTATTGAGGGAATCGCTATGGGCCAGGCCGCCGAAGAAGCTTATCCTTCCCCGCTTGGCCACCATTTGCACCGCTTGCGCCTGTGCCTCCTTCGAGGCGCAGGCAACTATGACCACGTCCGCCCCCCACCCATCTGTTTCCTGGAATACGCGCGCTACAAGATCTTCCTGACCCGCGTTGACAAATACGTCGGCGCTGAACTTGCGGGCAGCCTCGAGCCTGCCGGGGGAACGGTTGGCTAAGATGATCTTGCCTGCACCCCTAGCCCTGGCGAGCTCCACATGGACGCAGCCGGCGGGCCCTGCACCTATCACGACCACCGTATCTCCCTCGTTAATCCCCACGCGCTCCTGGCCATTAATGCAGCATGCGATGATCTCGGCCAGGCTCGCATCCTCATAGCTGACCCCGTCCGGGATCTTGTTGACGAAACCTTCGGTTATTGCCTTTCCGGGCGGGACATGGTACTGCGCGAACCCCCCCGGCCAGGCATAACCGATAGATATCATGTTCTCGCACAGGTTCTGGTAGCCCCTCTGGCAGCTGCGGCAGCTGCCGCACGAAATACCGGGGGCGACTGTCACGCGATCCCCAACCTTCAGGCCCTTCACGAGTGGACCGGCCGCCTCGATTATCCCGGCCGTTTCATGGCCAATAACCTGCGGAAGCTTCGCCCTCTTATCCCCCCGGCGATAGATTCTAAGATCCGTGCCGCAAATCGCACAGGCCTCAACCCGAATCATGACACTATCATCGAGAAGCGCAGGTTCGGGCACTTCCTCAATGCGCAAGTCGTTCAGGGCATGGACTACTGCAGCTTTCATCTACCTGCTCCCTCCCCGGAAGTCTCTTTCTGAAGGTCTCTTTATTTGGAAGCCTCTTAGAATTCTAATTAGAAGTCTTGCTAGGAAGCTCTCTAGGAAGCTCACTCGGAATCTTGCCAGGAGTATGGTCGGAAAATCATCCAAAGTCCTCTGTTATGAAAAGCACCTTGTTGAAATACTCGGTCTTGTTTTTCAGCATCTCAAAGACCTTCGGGGCATCATCCAGTCTAAACCGGTGGGTCACCAGTGGGGCGATCTTGATCTCGCCGCGCTCCATAAACCCCAGGACGGTCTCCCAGTCATGATGCGGGTATGAAGTGAATTCAAACCCCCACGTTCCGGCGATGCTGACCTCCTTGCGAAGTATGGTGGTATATGTATCCGGGCTGAGGCGGATCTCGCTGCCGGGCCGGCCAATCAGAACGATACTGCCCATCCGCCTGACGGCGTCGACCATCGTATTGAACGTGAGCGGGGATCCAGCTGCCTCGACGGCCAGGTCGACCCCGCGACCACCCGTAAGGGAATTGATTACCTCCCTGGCGTCCTCGCGCGAGGCATCTATTGTTGCTATTGTTGCCTCGATCCCCAGGGCTCTTACGGCATCAAGCTTCTGTCTCTGGACGTCTACCGCAAACACCCGCCTGGCGCCCAGGGCCACCGCACACTGCGCCACCAGCGCCCCGATGGCGCCCACCCCGAAGACCGCAACCTCGCTTCCCGCAAGCTCACTCCCGGCCCGCCTCAGCGCATGCAGCGCAACGGCCACCGGTTCCGTAGCGGCACCCAGCTCGAAATCAACCTGTGCTGGGAGTCGCACAACGTTTGTCACCGGCACCTTGACGTATTCAGCGAAACCGCCGTCACAGCGGGAGCCAAGATAGGTGTAGTTGATACAGTGGAAATAGTTTCCTCTTTCACAATATATACACTTGCGACATGGTATACAGGGTACCACGGTGACGCGATCCCCGGCCCTGATAGGGTTGGCACCGGGCGAACTGGCGCCGGGCCCGACCTCAACCACCTCGCCGGAGAATTCATGGCCCGGGATGAGGGGATGCCTGTAGGCCCCTGTTACCATAACACGAGGGATATCGGAGCCACAAACGCCCGCGGCCTTGACATTGACCAGGACCTCCCCCGGTCCCGGAACAGGCCTCTGGACCATTTCGCAGCGGATATCGCCGGGACCGTGAAGGACAGCGGCCTTCATGGTAGCAGGCATGGTAATCAGTACCCTCCTCAGGATCTCCACGTTGCCGACCTTAACCCCTTCGGCCCTCATCAATAACCCCTTCGATTTCGATCAACCTTGGACCTCGGATTAAATGTCGACGGTTGATCCAATACAAATGTGGTGAGTCAAATATGAATACCCGATTTGCATTTTCAGACTTCGACAACTGCCTTGATTACTTCGTCCTTGCGCCGCGAAGCCAGCTCAAAGGCGTCCACAACCTGAGCCAGCGGGAAGGAATGGGTGATGAGCGATGCGGTGTCAACCCTCCCGCTACCCAGGAGGTTGATGGCCTCCGGGTAGACGTTGGAATACCGGAACATGCCCTTGACGTCGAGCTCGCGCACGCCGATGGTCTGAATGTCAATGGGGACCTCGGGCTCGTTGACCCAGCCCACCAGCACGACCGTTCGGCCCTTGGACGCGCTACGTATTGCTTGTTGCGTGGTAACTGTGCTCCCCGCAGCCTCGATTACGATGTCAGCGCCCTTGCCCTCCGTAAACTCCATCACTGCGTCCACCGTGTTCCCCTTCGATGCGCCCACGATCCGCGTGGCACCGAGGCGAGAGGCCAGCTCCAGCCGCTTTGGGTAGATATCCGAACCAATGATGTTGGTAGCTCCCTTTGCCTTCGCCACCTGGAGAACAAGGAGACCAATGGGGCCCAGCCCGAGGATAGCTACGGTTTTACCTATCTCAAAGCCGGCGCGGCGTCCTACATACACGGCCACCCCCAACGGGGTGTTGGGACGTCCACCTCTCTAATCTCAATCCTTTTCGGACCGCAGAGGAAAGCTGCGCGCATCTTGTCACCCATTAACCCCCACCTCTTTCTTGAAGCCTTTCCGCTGAGGCCCCCGGCACGTTTCTCAGGATGGGCCCTTTTTCACAACTCAAGCCCGGCGGATAACTGGATGCCTGAGCGAGTCTGAGCGGTCACCTAGCGCTGTCATTCAGCATGTGCTGTCATTCAAATTCACTATGAAGGCACGAATTTGTGCGGATTGAGTTAGACTTTATGCCACTACGACAAATCTGCTGTTTTATTTATGTTCGTCTATGTTATTCTAAGTTCTACATTGTTGGGGAAAATCCTCCTGCCTTTATAAATTTTTGTTGCATCGCCTTTGTTGTGTATTTGCTATATGGATTTGTCATATGACTTCACCAGCATTTCATTTGCTCCGGAATATGGCCTTGACGCTGGGATAAATCCTCTCAAAGACAGGCATGCGTTCGTCATAGAGCGCTGCCAAGTTCTGGTCGGGCGTAAAAACCTCTCCAGGCTTAACCATAACCCCCGCGGCCTGGGCGACAGACTCATATTCCCCCAGGGCTGTTGCAGCAAGTATTGCAGCGCCGAGGCACGGGCTATCTGATACCTCGAGCGACACTACCTTGGTCCGGAACATATCCGCTTTAAGCTGCAGCCATGTCCTGGACCTGGAGCCGCCACCGGTGGCCCTCAATTCCTTCACCTGGAACCCCAGGCCGGACAGGTATTTCAGGTTGAGCTTCATCTCAAAGGTAACGCCCTCGATGATAGCCTTTATGATCTCCGCTTTGGTGGTGGATAGCGTCAGGCCAACTATAGCCCCCTTTGAGGATGGGTCACAGTAGGGGGTCCCGGAGAACGCGAAGTGCGGGAGGACGTAGATGTCTGAAGGACCTGAAGAACGGCTGCTTGCCTTCTCCAAAATGACATCATACACGTCGCGACCGGCTGCGCGAGCCTCCTCAATCTCCTCCCTGCCAAAGGTATCACGGTACCACTTCAATAAGGCCCCTGCAACCAGGTTGAATGCGACTGTGATATAGGTATCCTCGAGCACATATGGATAGCACGGGTAATTGTATCTGCACATATCATCCTTGAGGATGGGCACCGGGGAAACTAGGGCTATACTCTCGGTGGTCCCTGTGGCATCCATGCCTATATCGGGTCCTGTAACTCCAGCCCCCAGAGCCCCCGCTGCCTGGTCGTGGGCCCCCACGACCGCTACGACGTCGCTCCTGAGGCTAAGCTCATCCGCCGCGGACTTACTGATCCTCCCAATGATCTCCCCTGAAAGGTGGGGCTCGGCCAATTTCGATTCGTCAATCCCGACGATATCCATTAACTCGGTGGACCATCTCTTCGTGATAACGTCGAACATCATCGTCTTGCCGGCGAGAGAGAAATCTATTACAGGCTGGAGTCCCAGCTTATAATGAATGTAATCCTCATAACATAAGAATTTCCAGGCGTCTCTGAAAACCTCCCTTTTATTCTCCCTTAGCCACAGCAGTTTGCAGGCGGTATACATGCCACTGAGAGGTATGCCCGTTATTTTGAATATCCGGTCCCTTCCTACGTTCTCTTCCAGCACCTCGACCATTTCAGCGGCACGGCTGTCAAACGTGACTATGCTGTTATCCAGGACATTGCCGCGGCGATCCACCGGGATGACGGCTTCACCCTGCGCTGAAACGGATAGGGCTCTGACCTCGTCCCCGGCCATCCGCGCGACCTCCCGCACAGATTCCCTTACTCGCTCCCACACCACTGTTGGATCAAGCTCGGCCCAGCCCGGCCTGGGATGTATAAGAGGGTATTCCCTGTAAGCAGCCGCCCGGACGCTGCCACGCTCATCGAAGATCAAAGCCTTACAGCCTGTAGTCCCGACATCTATCGCCAGCACCGCCATAGTTACTCTGCCCCCTCATTCCAAATTGGCGTGCGCGGCCCACATCTGTTCCTCGGTAATACCAAAACGCTCCTTCAATTTCATGGAGACGCTATCGAAGAATATCAGGAGGCTCTGCTCATATAAACTACCCATGGGTTGGACAGACTTGACCTCATCCGGGCGATGAAGCTTCGTGGGGCACCGCAATGCCACAACGCAATCGGCTATTCTGCCCAGGTTCGATTCCTTATGTGCCGTTATAGCCGCGATCCTCGCCCCATGCTGCCGAGCGAGCCGGGCTATATTTAAGGTTGTCATAGTCTCACCCGAGCCCGAGCAGGCGACCAGTAGATCATTCCCGCTAATTGGGGGGATCGTGGTTTCCCCGACTACATAGCTCCTTATACCCAAGTGTCTGAGACGCTTGGCGAAAGCCTGGGCCATGAACATGACGCGCCCGACCCCGATAACAAATACCTTGTCTGCATCAAGAATCGCCTTGATAAAGGAATCAACCTCGGCTTCGTCCAGGCCGGATAGGACATCCCCTATCTCCTGCAGAATCAAGCTTCCTACCTTGCGGAGCTCCATAATTACTTACCCCTTTCCAATTTGATTTGATCCGATTTAATTCCCAAGATGAAAACGACCTTCATGAAATTAACTTCAAGGTGTTAGAAAAGCGGGGACTCAGCCTGGCACAAGGCGCAATAGCTAAGGCGTAATACAGAGGTTCTAAAGTCGAGCCGACAGCATCCCGGGGGTGGAGGGGGGCATCCCGGGGGACCGGATCCAAAACGCACCCGAGAAGGGCCTCTGGGGGTTAACGGGCCACGATAACTTCAATCGACCTCTTTTGCAGCCCTTCGATGTATTCGGGCGGGACCTTGTCGTCAGTGACTACGTAGGTAACGCTCTCGAGTGGGGCTACTTGAATCAGCCCAACCTTGCCAAACTTGCTATAATCCGAAAGAAGGACAACCTCAGAGGAGACTCTTATCTTGTTTCTTTTCACTTGAGCCTCCGCAGGGTCGTTCTCGGTTAGACCTGACTCAAAGCTAATCCCCTTTACAGCAATAAATAGCTTATCCGCGTGAAGCTTCAAAAGGAATTCCTCTGTCTCAGGCCCAACGAGCGAACCGGTCGAGTGCCTGAGCATGCCACCGAGGCAGATTACCTGGATCGTAGGACACAGCATAAACTCAGAAGTAAGATATGGGGAGTTCGTTATGACCGTCAGGTTTGAAAAGCGCTTGAGCTCCTGGGCAAAGTAATAACAGGTCGAACTTGCATCGAGGAAAATGGATTCCCCATCCTTGACCATCTGGGCGGCCCTCTTGGCGATTCTCTTCTTCTCCTCGGCATGGATATGCAGCCGGAGAGCCAGGAGAGGGGTGCCGTTGGTGCTGAACTTCGAGACCGCGCCGCCGTAGGTCCTTTTCAGCGCAAAGGTCTTATCCAGATAGTCGAGATCCCGCCGGATTGTCATCTCGGAGACATTAAGTTCCTGGCTCAACTCGCTGGTGGTGACGCTTTGCTTCTCCTCCAACATCTCGAGGATCTTCATTCTACGTTCTTCCGCTAACATTTGGGTTTCCGACTCCCGCTTTTAGATTTTCCGCTTTTCAATTCCGAGTCTATAACAAAAACAAGCTACATACGAACTTACTTACACATACGATCTGCGATCTGCAACATTTCACCTACAAATAACATTTATACCATAATATAAATATAAAACCCGGACAATAAGACTAGACCAATGCAAATAGAGGTCGTTATGGCAATTGAACTGGACATAACCGGAAAACCAGTTTTACCTGAGAGGTGTTTACCTGTATTGTTTTATGTTCTTCTATGTTCGACATGCACATCAAGAATCCTTCTGTGGCGACAAAAGTTTTCTTGCCGTGCATAAGGTCGCGGATAAGATGAGTGTGACTGAGATGTTGGAAAAATAAATAGCAGCGTGGCTCTGACATCTGGTACAAATGCAATATAGCTGTATTAGGCGTTACTTGTTCCTTCAATAAAAGAGATAATCCTCCGGGCCAAGACCAGGGCTTCTCTAGCATCTTTTTCTGAAGGGAGACTCTCTGATAAAGAGCCGGGTAGGGTGTCGGGGTAATGCGTAGGGATATGGAATCGATCTAGAGAATACAAATCATCCGCAAGACAAAGCAGACGCCGACTGCTTGGGAATACTCTCCCAAAGCTGCCGGCGTTTCTGAAATAATACACAGAGCGGGTGATGCCGCCTTAGGGGATCTATCCACACGCTCTATTACGCTCTACTGCAACAGAAAAGTGCATATCTCGTGCTTAGCCAGGTGGAATCTGAGGGTACCTCCCTCGAGCTTTATCCCACTCCCGGGACTGGCCATGGTCGCCGGAACTGGCCGCTCGATGATGTCCAGCTCTGTAACCTTTGAAACATTAAATCCGAACAAAACCTCAACATCCGCCTCGCGGCCTTCACTCTCATAGACCCGGATTACCAGGCCATTATCATCCTCGGCCCGCTTAAAAGCGGATATCATCGCATTACCGGGGTTCACCCGCACGAATGACCTGGACTCCGGGAGACTCATAACCTCAGGGCATGCGGGGCACGCCTCAGCGGTCTCCGAAGTCTTGGTAGCATCCAACGACTCCCCGGCAAGTTCCCCGGCTACCCCAGTTAGGGGAAGCGCCAGGAGGGGGCGATTAACCTCTTCGCCGCGGCGCGGAGTCCCGGCCTCGCGCCAATCGCCCTCATGCGGGTAGATCGAATACACAAATCGGTGCAGCCCCTGGTCGGGGTGGGGATCAGGCTCGTAGCTCGTGCGTAAGAGCGTAATGCGCATGGTGTTACCCGATACATCGAAACCGTACTTGCTATCGTTTAGGAGGCTAACTCCATATTCATCGTTAGAGAGATCCACCCAGCGCAGGGCGGGCACCTCACGCCCATCGGCAGGGCGCTCTATATACCCATATGGTATCTCAAAGGTTGCCCTGGCACCTGGAATGTCCGGCGTAAAGGCGGCTTTGAGCATGGGGGCATCCTTATCAGGCCCGGATTCCTCCCGCCAGTCGATCTCCGTTACGAAATCTACCCGCTTGATGCCACGATAGATGGTGATCTCCTGCGAGATAGTGGAATGTCCTACATGGTGGGTGACCCTTATCGCCCCGCGAACCGGGCCCGCCTCCACCAGCTCTACCTGAGCTCCCCGGATCAGGTTTTCGACCCGGCTGATTCCCCCGATAATCCAGGCCGACATGTCGTGGGGCACTTCGTAGAGCACCTGCAGGAGGTTGTTATACACGGGCTGGACATGAGGCTGGCGCTCCTTCGTCATAGCCATGCGCCTTGCAGCCTTGTCATACACCTCCGTAAGGCAGCCGGAGTCAGGGTCTACCTTTAAGCTGAGATATTCATTCTCCAGGCGCCAGTCCTGTGCCGAGGCGAGAACCCCGGCTTCAGGACCCGCATCTCTAACATCCCTACCCTCCCGCTCCAAACCCCAACTACAATCCCCACAGCCATCTCCATCTCCATATCCATACCCATGTCCCTCTCCATGTCCCTCTCCATCTCCGTTGCACAGGTAAAAGACTTTATACCCAAGGGATGGCACACCGGGCGCGACGAAGATGAGCTTATCCCCGGCAAGCTGCACAGGGTGTGGGGTCCCGTCCGCCTCCTTTATCACCGGCTTTTCCGGCAACTCGAGGCCTGCGGTGGGCAATGTCACTACGTCCGTGCGGTCCCACCCGAGCGAATTAAAGACTACTATGGGGACACCGGCTACACCCTTGGGCACACCTTTGCCAGGTATGTCTTTGGCTATGTCCAGGAGCGCCTGGCGAATGACCGCCGAGGCATATTCCTCGGCGCTCCGGGCGAGGCGGTCCGAATACCTGTAAGATGGCCCGATGGCGCTGCCGTCCAGTATATCGTGGAATTGGTTGAAAAGGGTGATGTCCCAGGCCTTCCAGAGCAGGTCATAGGGGTATGAAGACCCCATGAGGGAGGATATGGCAGCAAAGGTTTCGGCATCTAACAGGAGGTTCTCGCACCTCCGGTTGTGTCGCTTGATGTCTGCGTGGGTGGTATAGCAGCCATCGAAGACAAAATTGAGCTCATCCCGGACTACCGGAAGCTCGGGGTTCTCCTTCGCTACAGCATCGAAGAAATCCACCGCGCGGGATAGCTTAACATGTGGAAATCCCGGTTCTCCATCGAGGGCCTTTGCCTTGGCGATCTCCGCCCTGGTTGGGCCGCCGCCGTGATCCCCGACGCCATAAACGATCAGGCTATCTTTGACTCCGACCTCCTCCTTGAGCATCAGGGCGCGACCTATAAGCTCCGCGGGGTCTGCCACATTGTTATATGTGTTCGGCTCGTTGAATGCCATCACCCGGGAGCCGTCGGGCCCTTCCCACCAGTAGAGTGGGATACCCTTGCCCGCCCGCATGTGGTAGTAATAGTCAATCCCTGTTTTCTTGAGTATCTGGGGCAGGGTCCAGGGGTGTCCGAAGGTATCCGGCTCCCAGCAGATCCTCGGCTCCACCCCGAACTTATTCATGAGATAGCGCTTTGAATAGAGAAGGTGGCGTGCGATGGACTCCCCCCTGGCCATATTGAGGTCGCCCTCAACCCAGGTGGAGGCCGTCACCTCCCACTGGCCCGAACGGATCTTCTCTTGTATCCTCTCAAAGAGATGCGGGAATTTCTCCTCAGCCGTCTTATACAGGAAGGCCTGGCTCTGAGAGAAGCGGAAGTCGGGGATATCATCCATGATCCTGGTAACTGTCTCAAAATCCCTGCGCACCACATCGAGTGTATCCTCCCATGGCCAGAGCCAGTTCATATCGATGTGAGCGTGGCCGACCATATGTATGGTATATGATTTCGCCAGGCCCTGCTTTTCCTTGAGGATCTCCCGGGCCTGCCGGAGGCTTAATCGCACACGCTCCCAGTCCCTCTTGTAAAGTGCGTCCAGGTCAACAGCATCAGCTGCCCGCCCGGCCACACCGGAGCGCCCTTCAAGAGTAGAACGCCCTTCAAGGACGGAGACGAAACGCAGCGCCTCGATTGTGGCCTCGAGCTCAAAGATGAGATCTTCCACCGCGCTGTATTCAACCACCATCGCCGGGACCGCTGCCAGCCCCTCCTTGGAAAACGCATGAATGGCTACGACGAACCTGTCCCCCGGCTTGACCGATTTTGAAAGCATAAGCTTCGGCCCGCGGAGATCCGCCCAGTATGGAGCGAAGAAGATACGTTTCCCGTTCACGTAGACCTCGGTGCCTATAAACATTACGAAAGAGGATAGCTCAGCCACGCTACCTGTGACATCTATCCCCTCCACACCCGGGGGGACCAGTATCTCCCGTCGAAACCAGGCCTCGCCCCTTCGCGCATCCCAGGAATGGGGCAAGTTTACCTCCTGCCAGCCCGAGTCATCAAAATCCATATCCGGCGCCTTGCGAGCAGGCCCCTGGAAATATCGGCAGGGATTTGTCCCGCGATAGCCCTTCAAGTCATTCAAAACCTCGCTAACGGCCCGGTAGACTTCTTCCACCATTTTTGTGCTCACTTTTAACCCTACCCCCTCGTACCCCTAGGAGATTGCTCGAAAACCTTCACAGCCTTCATATGTTGTAGCCATCCTTAGGAATTGTCCCAAATATATTGTGGGATGTAGCCCCTTCGATAGGGTTTCCGAGCATATTCCTAGGCAGCTTTGCGCCGGACCTGTATGTCGCTATGTTTTATCAAGGGCGCCTCAAAAACGACCTCAAAAACGAGTTATTGGGATTCATTCACAACCTCCCCCACCAGCCGCACCCTTTCGATATCCCCATCCGGGGGAATTTCATCTGATATCCCCAACACAAGGCGCGGGTGAAATAATTTTACGACCTTCTTTGCACATTCAACAAGCGTCTCTATTGGATACGACGGGAGAAAATATACAGCCGGAATCCCGTCAAGGAGCACCATATCTCCCAGCGCCTCCTTGATCTCCTCCAACGTTACATCCCCTTGCGGCAACGGGGTTGCGGCCTCGATCCCGTCCCACGGGCAATCGCGCAGGTACGGCAGGAGGGGCTTCATCGCTCCGTCCACATGGATATGAACGAATTTGCCCGCCGCATGTAACTGCTCAGTACGTGCGCGATAGTAAGGTATGAGGCGTTCGCGCCATATCACCGGCGAATCCATATATGCGTCGATATTTTCTCCAAGGTTCAGTATATCCGTGGGGCACTTGCAAAGAATATCATACATGGCATCATCCGCCCTGCTCGCTACTTCTATGTAACGCTTTATGACCCCGGGGTAGTCATGCAGCATGTAGATCGCTCGCTCAAATCCTACATGGTTGATAAACAACCCCTGAATGGGTGAACGGCGAAAATAGAATTGCGGCGCACCGCGTTTGCCGACGCGTTCCACGTCCTGCTCATAGGCTTCCTGATCCCAATACCATTCTTCGTCCTGGAGGATGAATTCCAGCACCCGGAAGTCCTCTGGCCGCTTGATCTTGTATTCGACGTTGTAAGAGGAAATCTTCCATTCATCAAAATGCAAGACCTCGGTCAGGGTCCCGACAGGGGTCTCCCAAATATACCTGAGGTTTCTTTCATCCTCCAGCCTGCTGGTGACCTTTACTTTGCTGTACCGCACGCCCAACCCGTTGCAAAAGTAACGAACGGATGCGTGGCAATAGTCGTAGACATCAAGCAGGTCGGCGTCGCGCAGGTGCGGCGGCAGGGTGCCTCGCTTTTTGTTTACATTGTACCAAAACTCAAGCCTCGGTTGCCAGACCACCCCGCCCGGGTCTTCCCCTCGGAACACCGCCAGATTCATATCACGAAAGCTGCGGTCTTGATTTGTCCTGTCTCCTTGATTTACCCTATCTCCCTGATTTGTCATGTATACCCTCTCTCCCTGAGCTGCTATATCAATCCATATAGCACCTGAGCCCACCTGACGGTGACATCTATGCTACGGTCTTGCCGGCCTACCTTATCATGGCAACTTTTTTACCGGTCTCACGTGTTCACCGGCTGGGGGTGGCAATTATATTACCACCCCGCACTCTACCATGAACGTCCTGATCTCATAGGGTTTGATGAAGAATTTGAGTTTGTTGCCGCTGAACTCCACAGGCGCCTCTTCCCGCTCCATCAGGTTGCACTCTCGTGCAGCCTTGATGGGGAATCCGAAGCTCAGGGTCACTGGACCGCGCCTGTTGCCATACTCGTAGACCCTCACTACCGTGGCCTCACCGTCCTCGGCCTTCTTTACCGTCTCCACGATTACATTGGGCGCATCCACCCTGATAAACGAGAAGCTATCGGGAAGGAGGTTATCGCTCTCACCCTGGCCCTCCCCGCTCTGGTTCCCGTTCAAGACAGCGACGCCCCTCAAAGGATAGTTGAGGCTATAGCCCTCCCTGACCGTCCCACCCTGGTACCAATCCCCAGGATGGGGGTAGAGGCTGTAGGTGAAGGTGTGATGGCACTTATCCGCCAGCGGATCGGGTGCGATTGCGGACTTGATGAGGGTTAGCCTCATCACATTATCCTTTATGTCATGGCCGTACTTGCAATCATTGAGGAGGGAGACGCCGTAACCGCCCTCTGAAAGGTCGGCCCACTTGTGCCCGCAGGTCTCAAAGCGCGCATAGTCCCAGCTTGTGTTCCAGTGGGTCGGGCGCTCCACGTTTCCAAACTGGATCTCATAAGTCGCCTTTGTAGAACGAACATCCACCGGGAATGCGACCTTGAGGAGGAGCTGGCGCTCCCTCCAATCAACCTCGGTCCTGAAATCTACCCTGGGGATGGCCCGGTAGATGGCGAGTCGTTGGGTTATGATGGAATTCATAAACCTCCAGACGAGCTTCAGCACACCCCGCTCCGGGCCGGCCTCCTCCACGGTCGCCTCCACCAGGTCGGTGACCTCCCACATCTTATCCCTGTAGAAGATGTCGATATCCCATGCATCATGCCGTAGAGGCTTATCCTCGAAAACCTGGATGATGTTTGCCCGGGCGCCCGGCGCCAGGACCTCCCTCCCCTTAAGCTTATCCCAGATGGATGTTATCTGCCCCGCAGGGTTGAGGGAGATGATGAAAAACCTATTTTCCAATCGCGCAGGGGCAATACTGATCTCACCTGATGCGAGAGGCTCTGACTCTCCTCCATTCAGGCCCACAGGCTCCCCTTCCTCGAGGTAGACCGCCTTATACCCGAAAGCCGGGACATTTTCAACATAAAGAAGAAGCTCCTTCTGCGCCTCTACGACCTGGCTCGCAACCGGCCGTCCACCTGCGTCCACAAAGCGCTTCCCCTCAAAGGCAGGGTCCCACGGGACGATCACCACATCCGACCGCTCCCAGGAGAGGGAGTTGAATACAACTATCGCCTCCCTCTTCTTCAGGCTCATATTTGCCACAAGGTGCCCAAGCGCCCCCTCCAGGACCCGGTTCGCCAGCATTGCGACCTCCTCGTAATCCCTTGCACAATCCTCGTAAACCTCACGTATTGAGGACCCTGGGAGTATGTCATGGAATTGATTCAAAAGTATGAGCTCCCACCCGCGGTTTATATCCTCCTGCGGGTAGATAAATCCACGCCCGAAGGCCTTTGCCAGGCATGAAAACCCTTCCGCATCGTGGTAGAGAATCTCGGATAGCCTGTTTGCCCTCTTGTTGTGGGCTTGAGACGTATAGGTCCCCCGGTGGTATTCAAGGTAAAGCTCCCCATCCCACACCGGTAGTCGCGGGTGATCCTTGACCTTCTCTGCAAGCCGTTCGAAGAAGGGCTCCGCCTTACCTACCTCCGCCCTCGGAATCCCTGGCACGTCCTTGAGGCGCCTCGCCATCTCCAGCATCGTGCGGGTTGGCCCGCCTCCACCGTCTCCAAAGCCGAAGGATAAGAGGAGCTCGTCGTTTATCTCCTTTTGCCGGTAGTTATCCCAAATGCCCTTCAATGTAGCAGGTGTGATTTCGCCGTTATATGTAAAGAACCACCAGTTCTCGTCACCGCCATGCGGTGTGGTGATGAAGTGCGTCAGGACCTCTGTGCCATCCATGCCCCGCCACATGAAGGTATCGTATTCAGGCCGGTTGTATTGATTCCAGCTGATCTTCGTGGTCATGAAGTATTCAAGCCCGCTCTTCTTGATTATCTGCGGGAGGGCCCAGCTATACCCGAATACATCAGGAAGCCACAGCACCTTGCACTCCCTCCCGAACTCCTGCCGGAAGAACCTGGTCCCAAACAGGAGCTGGCGCACCAGCGACTCGCCCGAGGTGACGTTGCAATCGGCCTCGACCCACATGCCTCCTTCGGGCTCCCACTGCCCTGAGGCTACCTTCTCCCTTATCCGGGCGTAGATCTCAGGGTGGTCCTCCTTGATGAACTTATAGAGCTGGGGCTGGGACTGGATGAAACAATACTCCGGATAGAGTTCCATAAGGTGAGTCGCGGTCGAGAAGGTGCGCGAACACTTCTCGCGGGTGTGCCGGAGGGGCCATAGCCACGCTACATCGATGTGTGAGTGGCCCACGCAGGTAACCCTGGGCTTGATGCCGCCCCTGGGGAGCCTGGCCATGGCGGAGTCAAGGCGTCTCCTCGCCTCCCTGATAGATTCATAGAATGCATCTGACCCAGGCTCGCGCCAGTCGATGTAGCCTACTGCATCGTCCAGGATATTGAGAAGGGCTATCCCATCAGGTGAATCCGGCCCGAGCACCCCCACCGCCTCGATCCCCGCCTTGAGTGAATAGTAGAGGCTGTCAGCGTCCCGGTCGATCAAGACTAGCTCCGCAGCCTCAAAGACATGCTCCGCTTCCTGCATCCCGCTCGTGGCCTTGATGGCTATAACGAGGCGCGGCGCGGCCTCATCTGTGGCACCTCCGGTCGCCGTAGTCCCTGCAGTCCCTGCAGTAACCGTGGTAGCCGTAGCTACCGTAGCTGCCGTAGTAGCAGTGGTAACCATGGTCGCGTTAGCTCCGGTAGTCACGTCAGCCCCCGTACCGCCCGCCATGGTGTTGACCATGGCTGGGGTAAGGATGACCTCTGTGTGGTTCCTGTCGATCCCGCAAATCGGCCGGCCGTTTATATACAGCAACCCCTCGGGCCCGCTCAGGTGGGCATTTTCACCGCTAAAGAGGCGGAGGTGCAACGCGAGAAGCCTCCTACCTCCATCATCGCGCCTGCGCCGCTCATCCTCATGCCTGACCCCATCATCCCCGGGCCTATACCCATTTCCATTTGGGCTATCAAAGCCCCCGGATTCGCCCTCAAATTCAGAATACGCCCACTCAGGAGGTATCTCCACCTCCCCCCGAAACCACATTGTCACATCCCGGCCGCCCCACCGGCTGCCGATTTCAAAGCTATCCCAGGCTGAATCATCATAGCCCACGCGACTTGCGCCCTCGGGGTCCCCTTCAATGCAACGCAAATTCGTTACCGGCCTGCGTGCGCTGTAGATGAAGCTGCCGAGCTCAGCCACGCGCCCCTGAATTTTCTCCCCGGTAAAATACATGGATTTAGCTACAGATAAATCCCCAGTAGACATCCCCAGCATCATGTCCTCCTTGCAGCATTCTTGCAGCATTCTATAATCGCAATACCATTATTCTAATCTCTCTAACTTTGCCCAGGTTTGGTGGCTGAAAACCGCCTCATTTCATTACCACAATGGCGGACAGGTTCCCATACCAGCTATCCCTGCTTCAACTCGTATTCGCCTCGCCTCAGCGCTTATTCAATTACTGCCCTTATTTCAACTGCTGGCCAAAAAGTCCTGCCACAAACCAATTCTGGAATAAAAGGAATAGAACCACCGGGGGGATCAAGGCGAGGATCCCGAGGGCACATAGGCCTCCCCAGTAAGTTCCCCACACGCCTAAGAATGATAGCACCCCCTGAGGCAAGACCCGGTGGGTTGGGGAGGAGGTAAGGGCGAAGGCATACATATAGTTGTTCCATGAATTGATGAAGATAAATATGATCACCGCGACAAGACCGGGGGCCATCATGGGGACAGCCACCCGCCACAGGACCTGAAACCGGGAGCACCCGTCAATCAGCGCAGCCTCTTCGATCTCGTAGGGGTTGGCCAGGATGAAATTTCGCAACATCCAAATAGCAAAGGGCATATTGAAAACGGTATTGGCGATGATAACGGCCAGATAGGTATCGTACAGCCTCAGGCGGTTCATGTAGGCGATAAGGGGAACCAGGATCGCCACCGCCGGGAGCAGGGGCAACACCAGGAATAAGATTCCAAACTGGCGTCCCGGGAATTTGAAGCGTGCCAGGGCATAGGCTGCTAGCAGGGCTACAGGTGCAGCTATGGCAATCGTCCCTGCCGTAATAGCCAGGCTATTACGGAGGTATATATAGAGTTCGGGGCGCTGGAAGAGCGCCCGGTAGTGCTCAATCGTAAACTGAGAAGGAATGAGTCCGGAATCATATCGGGGGGCAAATGACGTCCGCACCCCCCATAGTATAGGGAACAGGCAGAAAAGCGCGATCCCGAAAAAAGCAATCCACGTAAGGATATTTTGTATGTCTTTCCAGGTCTCCCTCCAGATAGTCCTCCTACCTTGCCTTCCCTGTTGACCTGATATGCTGCCATTCTCCGCCTGCATTAAGCCCATACTCATAGCTCCTTCACTCCCCTCAAGAGCCGCAGGTAAAAGAACATGAAGACAATGCTTATCATAATAAGTATCACCCCGATTGTAGCGCCCGTGTTGAGGTCGAAGTTAATAAAGGACAACTTGAAGAGGCGAATCGCCAGGGTTTCAGTGGCGTAGCCGGGGCCACCCTGGGTAAAGGCGTATATACTCTCGGCATCGTGCAGGGTCCACATCGTAACGGTAAGGAGAGATATGCCGAGCTCGCTCCTGGTGAGAGGAAAGGTCACGTTAGTGAACCTCTTCCAGCTTCCTGCCCCGTCCACCTTCGCCGCATCATATACTTCGTCGGGGATAGTCGCTATGCCGGCCGCCAAAAAGAGCATGATGAACGGAAAAGAGCGCCAGAAGCTATGGAAGATGATCATAAACATGGCCCACTTCGCGTTGGCAAGCACTACCACCTGTTCCCCAGTCAGCCTCTCCAGCAGCAGGGCGATGGGACCCATGTTTGGGTCCACCAGGGAACGAAAAAGCACTGTGCTAACCACGGGCGCGATGATCCAGGGCAAGAGGAAAACGCCGCGGAAAAAACGCACCTGGGGCAGTTTGCTGGTGATAAGGATCGCGGCTGCATAGGCAAGAGGGGTTGAAAGGGCGATGTTGCCTACCACGTACACAACCGAGTTTTGAAGGTTGGTCGCGAAACGGGCCTCCCAGAATAATCTCAGGTAGTTTAACAACCCTGTCCAGCTTGTTGTCCCGTCCAACCTGGTCTTCTGAAGGCTCAGCAATATGCCAGCAATAATCGGCGATATCAGAAAGGCCAGCAAAATAGCTACGGCAGGAAATAGAAAGAGGTAGGGGAGCCTGTACTTCCCTAAATACAGGCTCCCGCTCCTGCGCAGGCGTGAAAGCCTGCGCAGGTCCTCATTTTCGATGCTGGACGGCAACTGTGACAGGTGTTGTGTACCTTTCCTGTTGCTCTTGTTACTCTCCAGCATATTGGGCATTGTACTCCTCCTCGAACTTCTTGAGCGTTTTCGGAATAGGGGCCTTATTCACCAGGATCTCCTGCAGTGCGGCAGCCACGGTATCGGCCAGCTCTCCATAGTGGGCGGTTGGAGGCATCCCTTTACCCTTGGCTACAGCGAGACGCCAGGTCTGGTAGAACGGGGTCTGCAGCTCCGGCTTCTGCCATAGGGAGGCCCGAGGAGGAAGCCCCGCATCGGGGTATGCTATAATGTTTTCGGGCTTTAATATGAACTCGATCAACTTGAACGCCTCTTTGGGATGCTGGCTCAGCTTATATATGGACAGGGACCACGTATTGGTGAACTGAGCCTGTGGAGCTGTGGGGGTTATAGCCACATCGGCTATAACTGGCTTACCCTGTGGAGTTGGCGGGAAAACGCCCTTAAGCCATCCCTTATCTTCCAGCACGGATATCCAGTAGCTGCCCCAACCCCATGCCATGCCGAGCTTGCCATCGAGGAAAGGTCGAAGTATATCGTCATCGTAGGTGCCGGACACAGCCCACTCAGGGGTTATCTTGTGGGTGTATATTACATCGTAAGCGAACTGTGCAGCCTTCGCACCGGCATCGCTGGCGAAGGTCGCCTTCTTAGTCTTTGGATCCCAGAGCTCTCCGCCATAGTGCCACACAAATGGAGCAAAGTATAGTTCAATAGTAGCCCTGGATGGCCCGTAGTACATCCCCAGGCCCCAGACATCGGTTTTCTTATCTCCGTCGGTATCTCTGGTCAGCCTCTTGGCGCAGGCTATCAGCTCTTCCAGGTTCCTAGGGGGGTTATTCGGGTCCAGCCCTACCTGCTTGAACATGTCGCGGCGATATACTAAAGCGCGGGTGTGAGCACCCGTGGGCAGGCTGAACTGCGCCTTGCCGAAGATCCCACTGGCCCAAGCAGCGCTCCAACTGAAATCCTCTATCTCTTTCTTCGGCCAGCTCTGAATATATGGAGAAAGATCCAAGAGATCACCTACCAGGTTGTGCTGGGCCATCAGTTGCGGGGATGTAAAGAATACGTCATGCTGCTTTATTCCAGCGCGGTAATCAGCCATTGCTTTGACATCTATCTGGTCCCACTGGAATATCTCCTGCTCTACCTTGATATTTGGGTTTGCCGCCTCAAAAGCCTTGATTACCCTCCCCAACCATTCATAGGTCAGCCTCACGCCCGGGCCGCCCATGGGATCATATAGATGTCCAATCTTGATAGTCACCGGCTTCTGCGCAAAAACAGTCAAGGATATCCCCATTACCAGGATCAGAATCAGCCCCATGATTACACCCGATGATATACACTTCCTCACAACCAGCACCTCCTGAATTTTGCGTGTAATCTTAAGAGCTACTCTCAAATATTTACACTAAATTTAATATGTAGCCTATCAATGTTGAAGTTTCGTTTAATATCTTTCAATATCACAACCTTTCCGTCGTTATCCTACTCATCATCCAACCTACATCGATCCAGCTCCAGCCCCCTGTCCCCCATTCTCACCTCCAGCATGGCAAAGTCCTCCAGCATGACAATCCTGATGACCTGCCATCACCCCCAACTTCATTACTCCTCGCCCCTCATGTCGACATGGCCGGCTCCAACACTCCCCCGCTCGACTCCCTTATAATGAGCTCTGTCGGGAGGGTTATAAACCGGTCTTCGACTGGTTTGCCGTCGATCATGTCAAACAGCATATGCGCCGCGGTCACTCCTATTTCGGGACCAGGCTGGTAGACGAGCGAGAGACGCAGGGGAAGGTAAGCATCAAGGCCGCGCCCGTCGAATGTTATCATAGCAATATCGCCGGGTATCTTCAGGCCCAACTCCCGGCATAACCTCAAGAACGTAACGGCTACGCGCTCATTCAGTGTGATGACCGCAGTAGGCCTTATCTCCTTAAGATAACTGATACACCCGCCTATATCGCTATCAGCCCTGCCATCCAGGAGAGATGACAGCTCCGCTACCTGAACATACCAAGGATACGAATCGAAGACCAGGGTTGGTTCATACGGAATATCCGCAACCTTGAGGGCGTGCCTGTAGCCTCGCAGGCGTTCAGCGACCGAGGTCGTTGACAGGTTGTGTGTTGTGATGAAACCGATGCGGCGGTGCCCGAGGCTTATAAGGTACCGTGTTGCCGCAAACGCGCCACCGAAGTTATCCGATGCTACAGCGCAGGCGTTTGAGCCGGTAAGATAGCGGTCTACCAGGACTATAGGGTATCTCGCTTCAATGAGGTTGCGCACAAAAGCATGAGCCTTGCTGCCATCAACGGGCCAAAGGGCGATGCCACCCACGTCATCCTTGACCAGTTTGTCAAGGACGTCGAGCTCAATTTGAGGATCGTTGGCAGAATTCACCGTGAAGGCAGTAAAACCGCGGCTCCTGGCGGCCTGCTCCAGGCCGGATGCGATATCCCCCCCATACTCTGTATGCAGGGGGCTGGCTACAATGGGGCCGACAAAGGCTATATTTGGCCTCCGGCGGCGGGCGCCGGCACCGGCTGGCCTATGGGCAGCCTCCTTGCCAGAATCGCTGGTGGAATTGCTGCCATCATCATGTCCAGCCTCGCTTGCGCCCGCCGCGCCTGCGGATTCGAATTTACGCATAGCGCGCACGAAGGTCCCCTTCCCCTGCGCACGGTAAAGCAGCCCCTCCGCCGCCAGCTCCGCGAGGGCCTGCCTTGTTGTTATGCGGCTCACTCCAAACTGGCGCGCCAGCTCCGCTTCGGATGGGATTCTCTTGCCGGGCTCAAAGCGGCCGCTTGCAATCTCTCGCTCGATGTATGCCTTTATCTGCATATATAATGGTGCAGCGTTTGGCGAAGTCATTATATCATCCATAAGGTTTTGTCCCTTTCTTGTATCATATAAAAACTGAACTCGTATATAATGTTATATCGTTTATTCGTCACCACAGCCCAAATTCCTCCTAATGTGTGCGCCTTCACGTGAAATATTCTTACCACCACGTAATAACCCCTTGGCAGCCCTTTGATGCGCGGTGGTATGGTGGTATTGACAGGTTGCTATGACACTATGATATTGTGAGAATAGGGTGCCTGTATAACCTCACATAGACCGGTAGCGGTCCCCCGATTAGCGGCATGGCGTAGTCTATGAATTCCCGCGTCACGAAGTTTCCCCCGGCATTTATGAAATCATCGGGTAGCTTCTTCTCGGCATTTGCTATCTCTTCGAGGTCCGCAAGCCCTGTTGTACATCTATACCCAGGGCCTTCCTCCCTCACCAGGATCACCATCTTATCCGTCTCGCCATCTGTCGCATAGCGCACCGCTGCCTCCCCCACCATGTAAGCTTCCTTCAAGTCTACCTCAGATACGCATACCATGGACATCCTCTGTATGGTGCCAGGCTTGTCAAACCTCGCCTTTAATCCGAGGTTGTTTGAGATCATCTTGCAGAGTGCATCAGCAGCTCCACCCAGCTGTTTATGGCCAAATGCATCAACATCTATAGCCCTGGATGAGGTGAAAAGAAGGTTACCCGATCCTTTCCTCAGACTTCCTTTCCTTTAACCCGTTCCATCCATCTGGCCGTTGCGAGAAGCGCCTCCTCACTCGTAGGCATGGGGAGTATCTCAGCCGACAAGAAACCGTTATAACCTATCTCTATAAGCGCATCCAGGACTGGTTGAAAATCTATGTGACCGAGACCAGGGGCCCACCTGTTGCTATCAGCTACGTGAACATGCCCGATCCTGCCCTTCGCGCGTCTTATGCTTCCCTCGATAGATGCTTCCTCGATATTCATATGGAAGGTATCAACCAGAAGGGAGATATTGGGCGCGCCGACAGAATCAAGGAAAGCTAAAGCATCATCTACGGTGTTTATCAGGTCAGTCTCATATCGATTTATGGGCTCCAGCACAAGCTCGACTCCCATGCCTTCTGCGTATCCAGCAAGGCTTGCCATGGCATCTTTAACCCATGATAATGTCACGTCATAAGGTATCCCGGCGGTATGCCCGCCATGCACCAAGCCTATGATAACCTTGGAGCCGAGCTTAGCCGCAAGATCGATGTGGCTTTTTACTCGTTCGAGGGCCGCCTTTCTGATTTTTATATCGGGACTTGAAAAGCTAAGCCCATCCGTCCCGAATGCCTGGCCCGTGCCGATCGCGGGAACCGGTAAACCTGTCGCCTTTAGCACGCGCTCGAGGGCCGGGATATCCACGGCTCCAGGATCGCGGATCGCGAGCTCGACCCCGTCGAAGCCGAGCTCTGTGACCTTCGCGACGCTTCTTTCGAAGCCATCCTTCAGGGCAAGGGCAGAGAAACGGGCATCCGGTGTGGAAACCGCAATGGCAGTTTTCACGTTATTACAACTCCTCTTGATTTTGTTTCTCAGCCTTACCATTCTCGTATTTCTATCATAATTCATCTACTACATTGTTTCTCGCTAATTGTCTACGCCGGCGGATATACGAGCGAGTAGATGCTTCTACCGCCTGGAGCGAGCGGACCCTTGATGGCAGCCTCGACCTCCTCGCGAGGGCGCTGGCTCATCTCCTCGATAGGTGGAAGCTTGCCCGGAGGGAACGTCTTCAAGATATCGTCGTGGAGCTTTACCATGTAATCGAGAAGAGCCTCGACACCTGGGCGCGCCTTCTCGGCGTCGGCTGCGGTAGCCTTGCCAACTACTCCCTCCGGCGTGGCAGCGAATTCAGCAGGCCCACATCCAACCTGGCCGTACCAGGCTATTGGCCTGTGGAGCAGGTTCCCTGCCTTGTCTACGTGGCCGTCTGGCAGATAGGCCCGCGGCTTCGTATCGACGGCATCCTCCATGCGAATCATCTCGGGAAACAGCGCTAAAGACCAGGAGGTCTCAACTTCGTCGGCGTGAATGAAGTTGGTTTCATATGGGCCGCCCTCGGACTTCAGCTTGAAGTAATCCTGGACAGCGTGATACCAGTTCAGATTGACTATCACGGCAGGGACCTGATAGGTCTTGGCAAACTGGTGAATAGCTGTCGGGATAACGTATTCCTGGCCGTGACCATTGAGCAGGATCATCTTTCGGAAACCCATGTTCCAAAAGCCTGCCATCATAGCTTTGAGCTGTCCTATGAAGATCTCCTCGGGCACGATGATGGTTCCAGGCATCCCCATGTGGTGGAATGGGTGTGACCCGTACCATACTGGTTGGGCAACCGTGCAGCCCGTTTTGAGAGCTACAGCCTCAGCCATGCGGGTGACGAGGAACGTATCTTCCCCGATGCATGCGTGCGGGCCGTGGTTCTCCGTAGAGCCTACGGGGACTATTAGGATATCATCCTTTTTGAGGCGCTCCTGGATTTGTTTCCATGTCATGTTTTGAAGGTAAACTCCTGTCGCGAGATCCATATGTCCGCCTTTAGGCGGAATCTGCCAGTTAGACATTTCGAAGCCCCCCTAATTCTTAATCTGTTTTGTTTTCATTTCATGGATTTTATGGGGAAACTACTACCTTGATCGCCTCTCCATTCTTCATTGCCTCGAATCCCTCGAGCACCTCGCTGAGCTTGAGCCTGTGGGTTATGAGCTTTTGAACAGGGATCACACCAGATTCGAGGATCTTTACGGCCATAGGGAAGGCGAATTTCGCGATATAGGTCCCAAGGACCGCAACCTCATACCGGGTTATATCAAATTGCTTAACCTCGGGCCTTGCGTGCTGGTTCATCCCGAAGATAAGCACCTTTCCGCCTCGTTTGACGAGCCCGACGGCATCTGATAGAAGCGACCCTACAGCATCGACTACAACGTCTGCTCCTACCTCCGTCTCTCTTTTTACTATAGTGGCTAGATCTTCATTCTTGGGGTTCACCACAAGGTCTGCTCCACTTTCCTTTGCGTATCTGGCGCGAAGGGGAAGCACCTCGGCCACAATTATCTTCCCGGCACCAGATGCCTTGAACATCTGGGTGAAAAGGAGGCCGATTGGACCTGCTCCAAGGATTACGGCCGTCTCTCCCGGTTGAAGCCTGACCTTCTGGGTTCCATTTACTACGCAGGACAGGGGCTCGGCAAAGACTGCAATCTCGGGAGGGACATCCCTTGAAATCCGGTGAAGGGCCTTTGCCGGGGCGACGTTGTATTCGGCGAAACCGCCATTCATAAATATACCTAGAGTCGTCATATTCTCGCACATGTTAGGCATTCCAGAACGGCAATATACGCAGTTCCCACAGGTCAGATTGGGGTCGACTACGACTCTATCACCCTTTTTGATCGTTGTTACGCCCGGGCCTACATCCAATACCTCTCCGGCATACTCATGACAGAGGATGCTTCCGGGAGTTGCGGGATGTCCCGGGGGGACAGAGAGAATATGCACGTCCGTGCCGCAGATGCTTGCCGCCTCGACCCTGAGGAGGACATCATCATCTTGCGCGATTTGGGGTTTGGGGACGTCGCGGAGTGCTAATTTCCCCTCGCCCTCAAATACCGCTGCCAGCATTGGCATCATCTCCCTTTGTTTTAATTGGTCTTGCAATCGGTTTCAGAGAAGGCCTGTTTAATACCGTGTTGGAACCACAGGAGGTGGTTATGCATTTTATTCCCGGCCTAAATGGTGACGCTAATCCATCACACAGGATATCTTGCACTCCGCACGATCGGTCTGCAACCGGATTATGTTCTCGGGTACCTCATCCAGGGAGATGCGCTTGGTGATCAGCGGGAGCATATTCATACCGGATGCCATGGAGCTGATAACCCGGGGGAATGTGCCATGCCCGGAATGCCCTTGAGCACCCACGATTTGAGCTCTCCTGACTTGGAACACCTCACCCGTGACAGGGATCTTGGCATCGGCCCGGGCTACGATAACGACCGTGCTATTGATCATCCGACCTTCCCAGATCGCTCGTTCAATACCAGGAAACACGACATGCGGCAGCCCCGTGGCCTCAAGATAGAGCTTTGCCCCGAGCCCATTAGTGATCTCGAGGACTCGCTCGGTGAAATCCTCTTTAGTCGGGTTTATGACGTAATCTGCTCCCATCTTGCGTCCGAGCTCAGCCCGACCCTCCGAAGGCTCTGAGAGAATTACCTTTGCTGCTCCTGATCGCTTGAGTATCGTCACCGCTGCAAGCCCTATAGGACCTCCTCCCAGGATTACGACGTTATCGCCGGCTCTGATGCCGCCCCCGCGCTCAATTACGGCATTATATGCGACGCTGGTTGGCTCTACAAGGCTTCCCGCAAGGAATAGATCATCATCCTTGTAGACACCTCTGAGTTCCTCCAGGCTCCATAGATATCTGGCATCCACTTTAATGAATTCCGCAAAAGCTCCGTCCACGCTGAACCCCAGCTCCTGTAATGCCTCGCAGTGGTTAGGGTAGCCATCGGCGCACGGACGGCAACTCCCGCACCAGAGCATCTCCTCCGCGCATACGGCCTCGCCGGGCTCAAAGCGTTTCATTGTCCTCTTATTGACGGCCCTCTCCCCGGCCTCGACGACGACCCCTGAAAATTCGTGTCCAAGGACGCACGGAAATGCCGTGAGCCCCGGGTAGAAGATGTAACCATCTTCACCGGCCTGAGCCATATGTACGTCGCTTCCGCATATGCCGCAGGCCTTCACCTTGATTAGGACCTCAGTCGGCCCTGGCTTGGGGATCTCCTTATCTGTTAGCGAGAGCTCTGGGTTCCTCCAGACTTTGCTTCCAAGGTAGGTTAGCTTACCGTCGATGTCCTTAGACCCGAGCTTGAAACCGGGTTTGGGATCCCATTTTGCTGATAACACTACTGCCTTCATGATGCTCAGGCGGCCCCTTTAAGTTTCAAAAGCGGGCGCCCTTTCCCCTCCTTTACCTCTCGCTCTTACAGTAATAATGCCCTCTATGACCTATTACTCGATACGATATACACCATTCGTTACATAAAACCATCACCTCCTCGCGCTTTACATTACCTATCAATGCGACTGTCGGACGCGGTGCGAATCTCTATTGAGGTGCAAATCCACTTGTTTTACGGATTTGAAGCTTTGGGGGCAATATGATGCGCTGTGGCTCGCGTTGTGCCTGCGGAGATTCTATCTTCTCCAGGAGGAGTCGTGCAGCGATTGCCCCTATGTCGTATTTAGGCTGAGCCACCGTCGTAAGCTGAACCAGGTGCAGGGATGCAGGGGGTATATCATCGAACCCCACAAGGGATATATCCTCAGGAACGCGAAGGCCAGCTTCAAATATTGCTTCAAGTGCCCCTATCGCCATGAGATCGTTGGCCGCGAAGATCGCAGTAGGCACTTTTTCTGTCTGGAGGAGACGCTTCGCTGCAGCATACCCTCCTTCCTGTTTAAAGTCACCGGCCTCGATCTGGCACTGGTCGGCAGCTAGACCGGCCTCCGCCATGGCCTTCAGATAACCCTTCTCTCTATCTATACTTGCCGAGACGCCCTGAGTACCGGCTATGAAGGCGATCCTCGTATGGCCGAGGTCTAAGAGATGGCGAGTGGCTTGATATCCTCCAAGGACGTTGTCAACAATCACAAGATCAGCGTCATGCCCTGATAGCTCACGGCCTGCGAGCACGAAGGGCATGTTGCGCTTAGCCAGCGCAGAAAGGTCCGTCGTCCCGATGCGAACTGAGGCAAATATGATTCCGTCGACTCGCTTTTGAAATAGCAATTGTATGTAGCTAGCCTCCCTCTCTGGCCGGCCATCCGTGTTACAAAGAAAAACATTGCGATTGTATGCACGCATAACATCTTCCACGCCCCTTGCCAGCTCAGGGAAAAAGGGGTTAGTTATATCGTTGATTATGAGGCCGATTGTTCCTGTTCTTTTAGTTGCAAGCCCGCGGGCAATATCATTTGGCGAATATCCGAGCTCTTTTATGACTTCAAGGACACGTCTTTTCGTATCCATATCAACAACCGGGATATTGTTGACGACACGCGATACTGTGGATTTTGAGACGCCCGCGGCTTTCGCTACGTCGTTGATGGTTATGGGCACAGACATATCCTCCATGCGCGGTCGCGTAAGGATAATAGAAGTTTATTTGCAAACGGTTTCATTGTCTTTTATTCAACGCTACCGCTGCAATTCCTCCTTCGGGATAAAATTTCTTACCGCACATAAGATTATGGAACGGAGAGATGAATGGGATAGATATAAAAAGCGCGCCCGGCAAACGTAGTGTAGTGTGCCGGGCGCCCTTGTATGTCCATCTGGAGTCTAACCAGAAACCCACATCATACTGCCTCATAACCCGTTATGTTGCCCTGATCCTATATTAAATAGGATTCTCAGGCTAACATCCCCCGGTCGGGAGGCATATTTGATTACTTTCCCCTGCGCTCGAACTCGAATATTCGCACTCTATCGTCTTCGCTCCCGAGGCGTAAAGCGGCAATCTCGGTGCTCATGCGCAACCTGCTCTTTTCCACGAGCTGTTTATTAGATATCTGCGCCCAATTCAACTTTACGTATATGGTATCTGCTCCTTTTTTGCCGACCTCAACGATGCGGTAGGCATTGGGGTACTCGACTAATGCGGAGGTCGCTACATATATCACACCATTCTTCTCTTTGATATCCATGCCGTGATGTTGACCAGTGAATACCATTTTCACATTGGGGTAGGACTCCAGTATGCTTCGCACCTCTGTCGCGTTAGTCGGCAAATACCTGGGATCATCCTCCCAGCCGAAATGTAGCGAGGCGAGGTTACACATATATTGCCCGGGGGTAAAAAATGCGTAAAATCGGAGCTGTCGTGGCGGGGCCGGCATCGGCATCATATTGAGGGAAATAGGTCCTGAAATATAAAAAAAATGGGGTGGATGATGGGATTCGAACCCACAACCCCTGGAGCCACAGTCCAGTGCTCTGACCGTTGAGCTACATCCACCGCAAAACGCGTGAAACCTTTGCAGTTCTATTGACAGTTCCAATTATATCAGGATACGTGCCAGCGTGTCAAGGGGCGGCGCGCATCCATGCATCCATGGTGCGCATCCATGGTATTCTTGCCCATCTATACCTCATTCATGCATGAATTCGTGGTCATTAAGGCAATACTTGATACAGCAGCATCCCGGGCGGGGGATACATCCCAGGTGGAGGATAAGATGCGGGTACATATCACGGTGACCGGAGAGATCCAGGGAGTCGGGTTCAGGCCATTCATCTATCGCGTAGCCAAGGCCTGCGGCCTATCAGGATGGGTTGCGAATACCCTTGAAGGAGTCGAGATAGAATGGGAAGGCCCTGAAGCCTCAATTGAAGCAGGGCTTCAGACGCTGAGGGCTCGCCCTCCCGCAATTTCAACCATAAAGGCGATCCGGGTCCGCAAGATGCCCTCCCAATGCGCACGCGAGATATCTCCATCGTGTGAGACATTCTCCCGGTGCGCGGCAGGTAATGCTGCGATTCCGAGCTCGACCCCGGAAAACGCACGGACCAAGGGATTTGTTATACGCCAGAGTCAGATCGACAGGGATCGGTATAGACGCGCATGGGTTGAGTATGTTGAGTATAAAGAGAATAGCCGGGGGAATAGGCGTGGGGAAAGCAGGGATAACGGTGGCCTGCTTCTCATTATGCCCGACATCGGACTCTGCGATGATTGTAGGATGGAGCTCCTATCCCCCGGAAACCGAAGATTCCGTCATCCCTTCATTAGCTGCACCTACTGTGGACCTCGCTTCACCATAATCTCGGGGGTTCCGTATGACCGGGAGAAGACATCGATGTCGCGTTTTGAGCTATGCGGCGAATGCCGCAGGGAGTATGAAGACCCCGGGGACCGGCGCTACCACGCGCAGACTGTAGCGTGCCATGGTTGCGGCCCGCGACTCGAGTTCATCGCGCCGCACCTGGAAGCAGGCCCGAGTTTAAGCCCGGTGACCCCGGGGACCGGCCCGACCAATCAGGGCGGCAACCATATCTACGGCAACCATAGCGACCCGTGTCACACGACCGACACGATTGACGCGATTGACGCGGCGGTCGAGCTTCTCGCTGCCGGCAAGGTCGTAGCAGTGAAAGGCATTGGGGGATATCACCTGGCATGTAATGCGATGGATGAATCCGCGGTGCGGTTGCTCAGGGAACGCAAGCAGAGGGAGGACGAGCCCTTCGCTGTCATGATGAAGGATATTGATACGGTTCGCCGGTACTGCCATGTTTCACCTGAAGAAGAAAAGCTCCTGTTAAGCTGGGAAAGACCGATAGCCCTCATCACGCCAAAGGCCGCGGCCACCGGTGGCGTAAGTGATGCAAGTGCAGGCGGCACGCGCGTAGGCTCCGGTGCAGATACAGACGCAGGTGCAAGTGCAGGGGCAGGTACAGGCTCACGCGGGAACAGAACGGGCGCCGCAGGAGAAGATAGCGCAGCCGTAGCAGGCCTGGCTCCCAACGTGTCGGGCCGGAGCCGCTACCTCGGGGTGATGCTCCCCTATACGCCCGTCCACGAATTACTCCTGGCGCATACGCGCTGTCCGGAGGTCCTTGTGATGACCAGTGCCAATAGGCATGAGGAGCCGATGATCTACGGCTCCGACCCTGGCTCCGACGCCCCTAACTCCGACAGCCATAACTCTGACGACTATAGCTGCGACGACTATAGCTCTGACGGCCGTCCCGACTCACGCCTTGACTCGCGCCTTGGGACCCTCGCCTGCGGGATCCTGACGCACGACAGGCCTATTCTGCGGAGGTGCGATGACTCAGTGGTGCGGGTTCAATCCGGCCGCCCCGTCATCATCCGGCGCTCCCGTGGCTATGTCCCGAGGCCGGTCCCGGTCTGCACCCCTGCCCGGCACTCAGGTCGCGCCCCGGCGATCCTGGCCATGGGGGGACATATGAAAAATGCCTTTTGCATCGCCAAAGGAGATATAGCCATCCCGAGCCAGTACATTGGCGACCTGGAGAGCCGGGAGGCGCAAAGGGAATATGAGATATTTATCGTCGATTTCCTCAAGCTTTTCAGATTCCGGCCTGAGCTGATAGCCTGCGACCTGCACTCGGGCTACTATTCAACCCGGCATGGACTTCACCTGGCCCGGGAATGGGGGATACCGGTCGTGAGAATTCAGCACCATCACGCCCATATCGCCTCCTGCCTGGTGGAAAACGGTATCAGCGGCAGCGCCATAGGGGTTGCTTTCGATGGGACCGGCCTTGGATGCGACGGCCAGCTCTGGGGCGGCGAATTCCTATTTTACTCGCCCTGCCGGGGCGGTAGCGGGAATCATAGTCCCTTTGCACCCTTCGATAGCCCCTTCGTACGTTGGGCCCACCTCTCATATATACCGATGCCAGGCGGAGAGAAAGCCATCCGGGAGCCCTGGCGGATGGCTGCGGCTTACGCCGCTTTAGCCATCGGCGAAGACATATCGGCCGCCCCCCTCCCCTTCCGTGGCAGGTTGCAAGATGGTAGGTGGGGTCTCTTATGGCGAGCCACGACTGAGGGCTTGAAGGACGGACGCACGCTCCTGACCTCTAGCGTTGGGAGACTCTTCGATGCCATATCCGCCCTAATCGGTCTGCGTGAGACAACAACCTACGAAGGCCAGGCCGCGGTGGAGCTTGAATCCGAGGCTGTAAATGGCTATGGCTATGGCTATGGCTACGGGCCCGAGGTATACCCGTATGCGATATCCGGGGCGGAAGGTGACATACCCTGGACCATCGACGTGATGGAGATGATTCGAGAGATCATGCAAGAGATGATATCCGGCGTCCCCAGGGCCAGGATCGCCAGGAAATTCCACCACACCCTGGCCACGATTATAGTTGACGTCTGCCGGAGGATCAGGAAGATAACGTCCTGTAATACAGTTGCCCTGAGCGGCGGGGTATTCCAGAATGAGCTCCTTCTCTCGGATACGCTCTCTCAACTCGAGGGCGCTGGATTTACAGCTCACATACATCATCTGGTGTCAACCAATGACCAAGGCATCTCCCTAGGGCAGGCCATACTCGCTTCCGCTGTGGCTGGCACCGTTATCGCTCGCACCGCTATCGCTGATTCCGCTGTCATCGGCCCCATCGCCCATGCGGGCGCAACAAGAGGCTAAGTCGTAGGATCGACGGCCATATTGACTGTATTGATCGGATGGCCGGACTGGCCAGATGGGCTGGCTCGGCCGGATTGGCCAGCCGTGAATTGACAATGAAAATTGATAATGAAACTGAAGATGATGGTAAGAATGATAAAGAAAATGGAAAGAGCGAATAAAGATAAACAGAGGGAGTGCTGAAACCCGTGTGTATCGCGTTTCCTGGCATGCTCATAAGCATCGATCCCGATAACCAAAAGGGCTGCGTGGATTTCCTGGGGGTGAAGCGGGAGGTCTGCCTCTCGCTTGTTCCCAGTGCAAAAATCGGGGACTTCGTCCTTGTTCATGCTGGCTTTGCGATCGAGCAGCTCGACCCCGACATGGCGAAGGATCTTACGTCAATGCTCGAAGAACTTGGAGAGAAGCTAGAAGAGATCTATGGGTCTGAATCTCTTGCACATGAATCTTTTGCATATTGATCCCTTGAACATGGATCTCTTGCGCATTTTTAGAGATAAAGCCCTGGTGAATCTTCTGGCCGACAGGCTCAGGGCATATTCCGGCCCACCGGTGAGATTCATGGAGGTATGCGGTACGCACACGATGTCCGTTTTCCGCAACGGGCTTCGCGCCCTCCTGCCTCCCAATATTCACCTCCTTTCAGGGCCAGGCTGCCCCGTCTGCGTTACGCCGTCCGGATTCATAGATCAGGCGATCAGGGCCGGCACAAGGAGAGATACAATAATCACAACATTTGGAGACCTCATACGGGTGCCGGGGTCATTAGGCACCCTTGAGCGGGCCCGGGCAGCGGAGGCTGATATCCGCATCGTCTACTCGCCCCTCGACGTGCTGCCTATAGCTCAGGCGAACCCGGGCAAGCTCGTGGTATTTCTGGCAGTGGGCTTCGAGACTACAGCCCCTGGTATTGCGCTCATGATCCAGGCGGCCGAATCCAGGGGCATTCCCAACATCAGCATACTGCCAGGCCTGAAGCGCATGCCCCCGGTCCTGCGGGCGCTGGCATCTCCCGGGGCTGGGGGGCACGGGCTGGACGGCCTCATCTGCCCGGGACACGTCGCCGCCATCATCGGTGCAGACTCATTCGGATTCCTCGCCGGTGAATGCGGGCTTCCGGCCGTGATCGCGGGATTTGAGCCGCTTGACCTGATGCTCGCCATATACAAGCTCATCAATCAGGTTGACCAGATTAACCGTGGAATACGTGAAGCTCCAGGGCTGGAAAATGCATACAAGAGGGTGGTAAAACCAGGGGGGAATACGATAGCCTGGGCAAGAGTGCAGGCTGTATTTGAGTGGTCCACCTCGGTCTGGAGGGGATTCGGGCCGATCCCCGGATCTGGAATGGCGCTCAGGGCCGGCTACGCCCACAGGGATGCCCGGGTGATCCTCGGGCTCGACCCGGAAGAGACCATGACCGATAACCTGGCGACGGGATGCGAGTGCGGCCTGGTCCTGAGGGGGCAGCTTTCTCCCCCCGAATGCCCGATGTTTGCGCGTGGCTGCTCCCCGGAAAGCCCGCGCGGGGCGTGTATGGTCTCCTCAGAGGGGGCATGCGCAGCCTATTACCGCTACCGCCATAGAGATGTCATAGGAGGGTGATGGCTATGCAAGATCAAGCTGTCGTTCAATATATGGATCAATGCATAGATCGAGATGTAATAACGCTCGCGCATGGTGGAGGGGGCGAACTAACTTACGAGCTCATCAAGGAGGTATTTCACCCTTGCTTTCATAGCCCATACCTCGATATCCTGGATGACGCCGCTCGCCTGAATATAGGGGTGGAAATGGGCACAGGCTGCCAGGGACATGACACGCTATCGCTATCGCTCCTCCCGCCTGAGCCTCCCGGCCAGCCGGCCACCGCCATGCAAGGGTGGGCGAGCTTACAGATCGCCGTTACTACTGATAGCTTTGTGGTAAGGCCGCTCTTCTTCCCGGGCGGGGATATTGGAAAGCTCGCGGTCTGCGGCACAATAAACGACCTCTCGGTCAGCGGTGCGCGCCCCCTAGCCCTGACGTGCTCCGTTATCCTCGAGGATGGCTTCCCCCTGGATGACCTGCGCTGCATAATCGCATCCATGGCCCGGGCAGCCCGGGAGTGTGGTGTCCAGATCGTGACGGGCGATACGAAAGTCGTGGAGAGAGGGGCCTGCGGCGGGGTTTACATTAATACGACCGGACTGGGCGCCGTGTTACATCACACATCCATCAGCGGCATGAATGCACGCCCTGGTGACAGGATCCTCATCTCAGGGACCATAGGCGATCATGAGGCTTCGATCCTCCTGGCACGGCTGGAGTCGGGTTTCGAATCCGACCTGACAAGCGATGTGGCGCCGGTATGGCCGGTGGTGGAGCGGCTCCTCGATTCCCCATTTGGGCGTGATATCCATGCCATGAGGGACCCCACTCGCGGCGGTGTAGCCGCAGCCCTGAATGAGATCGCGCTGCAATCAGAGATCGAGATTCTCATTGATGAAGCTGAGCTGCCTGTGAAGCCACAGGTGAGCGCCACCTGCGAGCTCCTGGGGCTGGACCCGCTCTACCTGGCGAGTGAAGGAAAGGTTTTGATATTCGTGTCGCTCGAATCCTCCCGCCAGGTCCTTGATATACTGAAATGCCATCCCCTGGGACGGGAGGCGCGCGTCATAGGGGAGGTAGCCAGGAAGCGCCGGCCTCGAACAGCGGCCGGCGGCCGGGTCTGGCTCAAGACGGCCTCAGGGGGAATGCGGGAAGTGCCCATGCCCGCTGGCGTGAGCCTCCCACGTATCTGCTGAACCTGGTCTAAATACGGTGGCTAAACCCCGGCAGCTAAATCCGGTGGCGCTGGCGACTTCGAAATTACTTCCCTGCCCCTTTGCTCTCTGCTCCCTGCTCCCTGCTCATTCCCCTGCTCATTGCGGTCGCATCGGAGCGGGCATCTTCAGGCGCCTTCGTGGAATAGCACATCGTCGCGGAACGGTAATTGTCGCGAAGCGGTACATAAAAATGGAGCGGATGACGGGATTCGAACCCGCGGCCCTCGGCTTGGGAAGCCGATGTTCTACCACTAAACTACATCCGCTCGCAAGGTAAAGCTCTCAACGCTTTATCTTTAAATTTATACCTTTGAAAAAGTCCCTGTTGCTACATATTATACTTAAGATCCACCCGGAAGGCAAGTACCTCCCGGTCGTTGAATTTCACGGAAAATGGTGGGCGAAACAGGACTTGAACCTGTGACCTCCTAGATGTGAACCAGGCGCTCTGGCCAGCTGAGCTATTCGCCCACTTCCTTCATTACCGGTATCAACGGTTCCTTCCCGGCAGAATTTATTATACTATATCCCCCTCAAAAAAACAAGTGAGGGAGAGGATTTAGTAGGGAATTTTCCCATTCGCATCATCATAGTATCCATGGTAGTATCCATAAGTCTTACCCATAAGCCCTACCCATGAACCTTACCCGTGAATCAACTGCGGCAGGCATCTCACGCATACCCAGAGGCTCTCGCCCTTCCACCTGCAAGGCATCAGGGCTCGGTCCTCCTCGCCCGCCCCGCACCTGAAGCACCTCTGCGAGATGTAGACTCCGGCCCCGGTCCGACCCGCCATATGCTCGGCGACTGCGGCCTCCGAGAAATCCGCCGCTTCCCGCTCCTCGATGGATAGAGCCCCTGTCGGGCATACGGCGAGGCAAAAGCCCGCCCCGTCGCAGAGCTCCTCCCGGAGGACCTTTGCCTTGCCGTCAACAATCTGAATTGCACCTTCGGCGCATGGGGTGACACACAGCCCGCAGCCGGTGCACTTCTCCTCGTCGATTCTGACTATCTTTCTCACTTGCCGGTTAGACATGTTCTACTTCACTTTCCTTAGCTCCTTGGCTCCTTAGTTCCCGACCCTATATACCCAGCGCCTGCCTCTTAGCCACGATATGCCCTTCGATGCCGTCCACTGCAGCCACAGCATCTGTCTCCACGGCCAGCTTACCGCCGGTGAGGCCCTCCACATCCCGGGTGAGGAGATTCACCACGTCAGGAGCACCAGTTACAGGAGGCACCGGCGATACATGTGTGTAGAGGCCGAGCGCCACTGCTGAAAAGGCATCAATAACCGCCTTCTGCTCCATGTATTCAGGAGCGGTCACCGCCACGGGAAGCTGGGCTGCATCAACACCAAGCGCATTCGCCACGGCCCCGACCAGGAGCGCAAGCCTGCCGGTATCAGTGCAGGTCCCGAAGCTGAGGACCGGCGGGATTCCCAAAGCCCTGCAGACCGCCTTCAACGCGTCGCCTGCGATCTCCTGGGCATCAAGGGAATTCAAGCCCGCAACCTGGCATGCCGCGTTACCGCAACCAGCCGAAAGCACCAGCATGTTGCGGCGTATGAGTTCCCGGGCGACCTCGGTTGTCATCGTATCCTGGCCGCCGTTCTTCAGCGATGTGCAGCTGACCAGCGCAACGACGCCCTTTATAGAACCGCTCTTGATGGCCTCGAGCAGAGGGTCCAGCTTCCCACCCAGCGCGCCGAGCACGGCCTCGGTGGAAAAGCCCGTTAGTATCCTGGTCCGCTTCAGGTCCCGGGCAGCGCGGTTCGCGTTCGCTTTCGCCCTGCGCCTCTTGAAGTTCTCTATCGCTATATCGATGATCTCGAGGGCCTGCTCGCCTACGTGCTCAGGGTCATATATGATCCTCTTCTCCACCCCGGGCACGCCGACCAACCTGGATACGGAGACGAGGGTTGCGCCATACCTCTCGGCTAGTGGACCAAGCGAAGGCAAGGAACAGTTCATATCCATGGCGAACACATCAACCGCCCCGGTGGCCAGGGCGAACTCCTGGGCCAACCAGTTGCCGGTAAGCCCCACAAAGACATCGTCACACGGCACCCTCTGCATTATCTCCTGGCCTGTTTCAATGGACCCGACGATTCTCAGCCCTTTTGCCCCGGCCTCCTGCGCCCTCCTCTGGACCTCCCGGGACCGGGCAGCCTCTATAAGAGCCATGCCTACAAAAGGCTCGTGACCGTTGGGGAGAATATTGACGTAATCTGGATCGAGGATGCCAAGATCTACATACGCCTCATGGGGGCTGGGCGTGCTGAAGAGGGCATCCTGCACGATCTCGAGCGGCACGAGCGCGCCATAGCAGCTTGCGATACCAAGGCGCAATGCATTCTTCGCGAGCGACACATAATCACCATCGATGTTAGTCATTGCCCGCGCAGTCGAATCCACGAGTTCACTCGCGGGTCCACCTGGGAATATGCCGAGATCGCGCCACAGCTTTTTCCTGGACTCTGGTGCAAAGGCATTGACAAGCACGGACTCCTCCGCGCTGTCCTGGTGAAGCGCGGCCAGCATAGCATCGGCGGTCACCTTCTCATAGCCATCGCTGCCGGTCGAGATCCCAAATGCATTCGCCAGCAGGTCCAGCTTTCCCCTGTCCTTGATCTGGAATGGAGTCCTGCCTTCTGCTGTCGCCTTAAGCGTCCTGGCCACCTCCCGGGCGTGAAAGACATAGGCTGCTATTCCCATATTCGCCCTGTGAACCATGTTGCGCATAACCATGCCATTTGCATCTATGCCGCACGCTCCCCTGTCAGCCTTCCGCATGATCCTGCATGGTCCCATGGAGCACAGCTGGCAGGTTATACCCTGCTCACAAAAGCTGCACCTGGCTCCCTGGGCCTCGAAGCGCTCCACCACGCTTTCAACCCCGGTATCCTTTAGCCCTCCATGCATCCTCCGGATCGACTCGTGTTCGCTTACCTTCTCCAACATGCTTTTCTCCTCCCCTTTTTCTTGGTTTTTGTGTCTTGTTTTTCTTGGTCTCCCATATGGGCTTTATTTTAGAATAGGTCTTATCTTAGATTAGACCCCGAGCCACTGGCATAGCGCCACAGGCAATGGAAATATGATTTGAGAATGACCAGGTAATTTTCAGGCTAGGCCCCCATGCCACGGTGCGACACCTTCGCCCGGGTCATCACCATACTGCTGCCTGGTAAGCCCCTCCAGGGTTATACTCTCGAGAAATCCTACAAACTCCCTTTGAATACCGACCCAGCTCTCCCGGAGCTTGCAGGTGTCCCAGCGTTCGCAAGCATCCCTGCCAAGAAGGCAGCGATTGACGGCTATAGGTCCTTGAATTGCCTCCACTATCTCACGAGCCGTTATATCTCTTGGGTCCCGCCCAAGCGAGAACCCACCTCGAGATCCTCTAGTGGAAACAAGGAGCCCAGTGCCTACAAGCTTCCGGAATATCTTGCGCAGAAATTCCTCCGGGATGTTCTCGGCCGCAGCAATTTCCGCGATCGAGAAAACATCGCGCGACGGCTGGCCTGCCATATATACGAGCGCGCGGAGCGCGTAATCTGTGTTCCTCCTGATAAACTCCACAACTGCAACCCCTATCCAACATGATCGTATTAAGTATTGACTTTAATATCTTCCCAATTAATACTTTCTATATCGAACACCTTCGCATTAAACACCTTCGTGATTATCCTTATTATTTATTATCCTTGGCATCCTCGGTTTTGAACCTGTGATTCTCATCACAATTCTATACAGGACTATTTTAGTCCCATATCTTCGAGATGTCAATACCCAAAATCAACACCCCAAAGTAGAGTCCCACCTGATTCATCCCCGGGAATATGCGTGCCACATATGCGCGCCACACGCACGCTATGAAATGGCCCGCTCCATTCCCCAAGGTTTCATATGGAATATATGGAACATGTGGAATATGAAAAAGGAAAATCATGAACTTCGTCGAATGAATCAACGGGTTATAGAAATCAATGGATTATAGAATTATAATTGCAAACGATCCACGGCTTATATCTAAGCTTGATTTAATTACATCCAGAATGTTGAACGGCAAATCTGCCGGGGCGTTTTTGTGCCGGTGTTTTCCATGATGGGTAGCACTGCTGCTAAAGCACTGCTGATACGTAAAGCTTGGGGGTGGGGCTATGGAGATTGAATTCAGAAAACGAGCCCTTTGCGAGATGTGCGAAGCTGTGAATTCCGCGCTGGAACTCAGGGAGGCTCTGGAGGTCATCACAAAGAATGCCGTTGATAAGCTGGGGCTCAAGGCAAGTTCCATCAGGCTCTTGGACCCCAAAAGGGAGATATTGGAGATAGCGGCAGCCTGCGGGCTGAGTGACGCATACCTCAAGAAGGGCCCCGTCAAGGTCAGCAATAGCCAGATCGATAGGGAGGCTCTAGGGGGCAAGCTGGTCTTTGTATATGATGTGACAAGCGACCGCCGCGTCCAGTACCCAGAGGAGATGAAAAGGGAGGGTCTATCCTCCCTCCTGTGTATACCGATCTCCTTTAAGGGCCAGCCGATCGGGGTATTGCGGGCCTACACCGGGGAGCTACACGAGTTTACACCCGATGAGATCGACGTCCTCTGCATCCTTGCAGCCCAGGGCGGGGTAGCGATAAGAAATGCCAGGCTTCACCACAGGACGCGCACCCTTTCTGAGATTGCAGGGAGAATAAATTCCACCCTCGAACTTGCAGAGGTCCTGGATCTCCTGGTGGAGAACGCGGCGAAAGCCCTGGATGTCAAGGCTGCCTCGCTCAGGCTCTTAGATCGTTCGGGGAAGAGGCTCGTTGTCAGCTCGGCCTATGGCCTGAGCGAGGAATATCTCCAGAAGGGGCCTGTAGATGTTGAGCGGAGCATACTTGACGGGGAGGTGCTCTCCGGAGGGCGCCCTGTGAAGCTCCTGGAGGCTGCAGAAGACCCCCGCTTTCAATACCGCCAGGAAGCCGAGCGAGAAGGAATAAGGTCGGTGCTCTGCGTCCCTCTTTTTGTGAAGGAAAAGCCTGTAGGGGTGCTCAGGGTTTACACTGAAATGCCGTATGACTTCGCGGAGGATGAGGTCGATTTCCTTACTGCGCTTGGCAACCTGGGGGCGATCGCCATCGAGAATGCGAGGATGTACAAGGAGCTCAAAGATAACTACGACCGGCTTATGACGGACATAGCGGCCCTTCATGAGTGGGGAGGCGGGCGTCATGGAGTGCATGGAACACAGGGAACACCACAGGGAACACAAGGAGACTTGCGCGGATGAGACTTGCGCGAATGAAGCTCACGCGGGTAAGGCTTGCGCGGGCGAGACGATAGCCCAAGCTACAAGAGCCGCGGGCCAAGCAGAGGGGAAGACTGCAGGACTTACTGAGATTGTAATTGGAATGGCCACATGCGGGATAGCCTCGGGCGCAGAGGCCGTATTCAGAGCCTTTGAGGAAGCCTTGAAGGAGAAAGGGCTCGCGGATGCCAGGGTCACCGGGACGGGATGCCTAGGAAGGTGCGTAAAAGAACCCCTCGTAGAGGTGATCAGGCCGGGCGAACCGCCGGTGTTCTATGCAAATGTGACCCCTGAGAAGGCCCGCGAGATAGTAGATCGCCACATAGGGAAGGGAGAGGTTGTCGCCGAGCTGGAGCTAAGGTAAGCGGCGACGATGGGTGTTGGGCTTCTAGGCTTGAAGTTCGAGGCTCGAGGCCCGAAGCTTGCTGCTAAAGCCTGGGTAGCTAAATCACAACAGGCGGGGTGGCGATGGGCGATATCGGGGGCTGGGTCATGGTATTCATGATATTGCGGCGAAACTGAGTCGAGCGGAGCTGAGAGCTTACGGGGTTACGGGGGTTGAGGGATTGATGGAGGTACTGATCTGTTCCGGGACGGGTTGCCTTGCTTCTGGCGCGAAGAACCTCGAGAAGCGGCTCGAGGAGGAGATAGAACAAAACGGCCTCGCAGGAAAGGTCCGGCTCACCGAGGCGGGGTGTCTTGGGCTTTGCGAGAAGGGGCCTATCCTGCTCGTATATCCGGGGGGCATTCTCTATGCGGGAGTTGAGGCCGGTGATATAACCGAAATAGTGCAGAAGCACCTCCTGGGCCGCCAGGTGGTGGAGAGATTAAGATATAACGGGCCCGCCCCGAAGGTTCCCGTACGAAGCATAGGCGACGTAGGTTTCTACCGCAAGCAGCTCCGGGTCGCGTTGAGAAACTGCGGCATCATTAACCCCGGGAGCATAGAAGATTATATGGGTGCCAGGGGTTACAGGGCCCTCAGTAAGGTGCTCACGGCTATGAGTCCGCAGGAAGTCGTCGATGAAGTCAAAACTTCCAAGCTCCGGGGGAGAGGTGGCGCCGGGTTTCCAACCGGCATAAAATGGCAGTTTGTGGCCGATGCAAAAGGAAAAAGGAAGTATGTCATATGTAACGCCGACGAGGGTGACCCCGGGGCCTTTATGGACCGCAGCATTCTTGAGGGGGACCCGCACAGCGTCATCGAAGGCATGATCATAGGTGGGTATGCAATCGGCTCCAATCAGGGTTATATATATGTGAGAGCCGAATATCCCCTGGCTATTGAGAGGCTCCAGGGGGCTGTCGAGCAGGCTGAGCGCTCCGGGTTCCTCGGGAGGAACATCCTCGGCTCGGGGTTTGACTTTAATATAGAACTGAGGTTCGGCGCGGGAGCCTTCGTATGCGGCGAGGAGACGGCGCTCATCGCCTCTATCGAAGGCAGGCGAGGCATGCCAAGGCCGCGCCCTCCCTACCCGGCCACAAGCGGCCTGTGGGGGATGCCCACCCTGATAAACAATGTTGAGACATGGGCGAATATCCCTCCCATTATCCTTGAAGGGGCAAGGTGGTTCGCCAGCATCGGCACTGAAAGGAGCAAGGGAACGAAGGTCTTCGCGCTCGCCGGAAAGATAAACAATACTGGGCTCGTAGAGGTCCCCATGGGGATAACGCTCCGTGAGATAATCTTCGATATCGGCGGCGGGATCCGAGATGGCAAACAGTTCAAGGCCGCTCAAACCGGCGGCCCCTCGGGCGGGTGCCTCCCCGAGAAATACCTCGACATTCCCATCGATTACGACAACCTCCTCCAGGCGGGTTCGATGATGGGTTCAGGTGGACTCATAGTCATGGACCAGGACAGCTGTATGGTGGAGGTGGCGAGGTTCTTTTTGGAGTTTACCCAGGATGAATCGTGCGGGAAATGCACCCCTTGCAGGGAGGGCACCAAACGGATGCTCGAGATCCTGACTCGCATTACGCAAGGCAAGGGGGAGCCAGCTGACGTCGACAAGTTGCTGCGGCTCGGCAGGATGATAAAACGAGCTTCGCTGTGCGGGCTCGGTCAGACGGCGCCAAACCCCGTCTTGAGCACCCTCGAGCATTTCAGGGAGGAATACGAGGCTCACATCCTCGAGCGGCGGTGCCCTGCCAGAGTGTGCGTCGCACTCCTCAACTACTTCATAGATGCAGAAAAGTGCATTGGCTGCGGGCTCTGCAAGAAGGCTTGCCCCACCGGGGCCATCTCAGGTGAATTGCGTAAGGTCCATGTTATCGACCAGGAGAAATGCATCAAGTGTGGAGAGTGCGCTAAGGCCTGTAAGAAATTCAAGGCTATTTATCGCGCCTAGCTACCATCTAGCTACTACCCAGCTACTGCCTGGCTACTAGCTATCCTAGCTGCTTACCCTAGTCCTGGCTAGGGCCTGCTTCCAGGCCTAGCTCAGTTAGAATACCAGCTAGAATATTAGTCCCGGCGGCATCCGGCGGTATGATACCAGGGGGGATCGTCTTGGAGGTTATAACCCTTACCATTGATGGGCGTAAGGTCGAAGTCACCGAGGGGACCACAATAATGCAGGCTGCGGATTCCATTGGCATCCATATACCTAGGCTCTGCTACCATCCTCAGCTCAGCGTCGAAGGCGCATGCCGTGTGTGCGTGGTTGAGGTCGAAGGAGCCAGAAACCTCGCTGCCAGCTGTGCGACCCCGGCATCGCAGGGGATGGTGGTTCATACCTCGACCCCGGAGATCAGGCAGATCCGGAGGGACATAGTAGAATTACTCCTGGATAACCATCCCAAAGACTGCCAGATTTGCGAACGCGACGGTAACTGCGAACTCCAGAGGCTGGCCTACGCAATGGGTGTAAGGGAACGCCTGTTTGAGGGTGAGAGGAAGCAATATGATCTGGACCTTTCATCTCCCTCGGTAATCAGGGACCCCAATAAGTGCATTCTGTGTGCGCGGTGTGTGAGGGTGTGCAGCGAGATCCAGGGCGTCTCCGCGATCGGATATTCCGCCAGGGGTTTCAAAACAGTTATAATGCCGGAATACAATGCCCCGTTCGAGGAGACCGTATGCGTTACATGCGGCCAGTGCATCAATGTATGCCCTACGGCCGCGTTCCTCGAAAAGGATAGCACCGAGGAGGTCTGGGAGGCCCTCTCCAGCAGGAAAAAGCATGTAGTGGTTCAAATAGCTCCCTCCGTGCGGGCAGCCATTGGCGAGGGATTCGGGCGCGAACCCGGCGTCGCGTTCACCGGCCAGACCGTCGCCGCCCTGCGGAGGCTGGGTTTTGCGCGGGTATTTGACACCCAGTTCGGCGCCGACCTGACAATAATGGAGGAGGCAAGCGAGCTTGTGGACCGGCTCGAAAGGGGCGGCCCCCTCCCCATGATAACCTCGTGTTCGGCGGCGTGGATCAAGTTCTGCGAGCACTTCTACCCCGAACTCCTGCCCAACCTTTCAACATGCAAATCCCCTATGAGCATGCTTTCAGCCATAATCAAAACATATTACGCTGAGAAGATAGGCATAGAGCCGGGGGATATCTTCGTTGTCGCGGCGATGTGCTGCACGGCCAAGAAGTTCGAGGCGAGACGGCCGCAGCTTCGAGCGAGCGGCTACCAGGATACCGACGCCGTCATAACCACCCGCGAGTTGATCCTAATGATGAAGAGTATGGGCATAGACCTGCCTTCCCTCGAGGAGGAGGACTTCGACCATCCCCTGGGATTTTCCTCGGGAGGCGGGACGATCTTCGGGACTACGGGGGGCGTGATGGAATCGGCGCTCAGAACCGCATACTATTTCATGCTTGGAGAGACGCTTGCGGAAATAGAATTCACGCCTATCAGGGGGCTCGCAGGAATCAAGGAAGCCGCGTTGAGCTTTGGCGCGAGACAACTCAATGTAGCGGTCGCCCACGGCCTCGGCAATGCCCATAAACTTCTCGAGAGAGTTCTGAAAGGCGAGAAACATTATGATTTCATAGAAATAATGGGCTGCCCCGGCGGGTGTATCGGTGGAGGCGGGCAGCCTTACGCCGGTTACGGGGCTATACCTCTGGACCCGCGAATTCTGAGGAAAAGGGCTGAGGCCCTTTACGGAATCGATAAAAACAAAACGGTGCGGCGTTCTTACGAGAACCCCGAGATACAGCGGCTCTACAGGGAGTTTCTCGGAGCTCCTTTAAGCGATAAGGCACATAGGCTTCTGCATACGAGCTTCGTGGCGCGCGAGCCGAGTGGGATCCGCCCGAGGCAGCGTAGTTGGTGATACTTGGTGTATGAGGGAGTGGAGGGATGCGGCGTGTCATGTGAAATTGAAGGTTGTGATTCCAGGGAACCAGCCTCGCGCTCACGCGAGCCGCAGCCGCCGGAACCACTGGAATCACTGAAATCACTGGAATCAGAGGATAAGAGATGGCAGGCAATAGACCAGCTCATCCAACAGCATAAGGATGATGACAATCCTCAAGGGGCATTAATTGCCATTCTCCACCGGGCTCAAAGCCTGTTTGGTTACCTTCCCCGTGAATTGCTCGATAAAGTGGCACTCAGCCTCGGCATTCCCCGGGCAGAGGTTTACGGGGTGGTAACCTTCTATTCCTATTTCACCCTCCAAAAGAGGGGGAAGTGCAGAATCTCCGTGTGCCTTGGAACTGCATGCTATATTCGGGGATCCGGCAAGGTCCTGGAAGCCCTGAAAGAGCGGCTCGGGATAGATGTCAAGGAAACCACCAAAGACGGGCTTTTCACCCTGGAAGCCACCCGGTGTGTAGGTGCCTGCGGGCTTGCGCCCGTGGTGGTGGTAGGCGGCGAGGTCCATGGCCGGGTCCGGCCGGAGGATGTCCCCGAGCTCCTGGAACGGATCCGCTTCCCAGGGATGCCGGCTTGATTCCAGAGCGCAAGCCGGGCAATGGCCTGGGCTATCATTTGATGTTGCGGATTCCTGCTTCCCTTGCCGCATTCAGCGCATCCCGGTATTCGCGCCTTGTGATCGGACGCGCAATCCTGGGAAAATCCTTGGCCTTAAAGGTAGGGCGGTACTGGTCCATCACATTTACAAAGGCGTCCGGAGAGATCTCTTCGGCAATAACCTTCATCACCTGCCCGGTTGCAGCCTGGTTTTCGGGCATTACAAGATGCCGGATTATGAGCCCTTTCAATGCAATCCCATTCTCATCCACCACCAGGTTTCCGACCTGGCGGTACATCTCCTTGACGGCTTCTCGGTTAATTTCTGCATAATCTCCAGCATCAGAATACATGGCTGCCATTTCAGAATCCCCATACTTCATATCAGGCATGTATATATCGACGGCCCCATCAAGTAGTCTCAGAGTCTCAACCCTTTCATACCCGCTGGTGTTGTATACCAGCGGGAGGGACAGTCCCTTTTTTGCTGCGATACCTGTTGCGGCGAGAATAGGGGCCACATAATGGGTGGGGGTAACCAGGTTTATATTATGGCAGCCAGCCTCCTGCAGGCCTAACATGACCTCGGCCAGCTCTTCGGGGGGGATGAGGTCTCCCTGTGCCATATAGCTTATATCAAAGTTTTGGCAAAAAACACACCTCAAGGTGCAATATGCAAAAAAAATCGTGCCAGAGCCACCCCAGCCTACAAGCGGGGCTTCCTCTCCGAAATGTGGACCATAGCTGGCCACTACCGGATCCTTTCCGGCGCGACAGTACCCTTTCTTACCCGCGGTTCTGTCAACATGGCAGAGGCGGGGACACAAATCGCAGTCTGCAAGCCTTTCGTATGCCTTGCTGATTCTTGCCTGCAATTCCCCACTGGCCAGGAGCTTCAGGTAACCTGGCCGGAAGCGTTTCGGGATTCCATCCATAACTCTCATCACATAACTTTCATAAAAACCCGGCCATTTTTATTCTACCCCGCCGGGTTTAGGTTTATAGGAGTCCCATTCCACCTTCATCATAGTTGAAGCAACCATCTACCAATATAATATATCGTGATTGTTGAGAAACGATTGAGCCCCCTTCGTAAATATAGTAGACTCGAACTTAGGCTTATTCCTTTTGGAACCATTTGCACATGAGGGAGTCACTAGACCCCAATCATCCACGGGGGTGAATCTAATGCATCCGAACGCTGAGCGAGTTCAGGCTGTACTTACATCACTTGGGTATAATGGCAGGTGATGGAGCTAGCTGAGAGCACCCGCACGTCTGCTGAGGCTGCTGCAGCCATTGGCACGACCGTTGCCCAGATCGCAAAGAGCCTAGTTTTCCTCGCAGGAGAGAAACCGGTTCTTGTAATAGCTTCCGGGGTAAACGGGATTTCCCTGGATAAATTGGCGAGGCAACTTGGCACTCCGGTTGGACGGGCGAACGCCGATATGGTAAAGCAGATAACAGGGTTCCCGATTGGCGGCGTGCCACCCGTGGGTCACGTATCTCCGATGCGCGTTCTGGTAGACAAGGACCTGCTGCAATACCCTGAGGTATGGGCGGCTGCTGGCACCCCCCATGCAGTCTTTCGCATAATCCCGGCTGAGCTGATTCGCATTACTAAGGAAAAGTCGCTGATGTTCGAGAGGAACCAGATACCCGGGTCTAAGGAACCGGTACGCAACCTCACTATGCTTACTAAAGAGCAGGTTCAAATTTTCTCTCAAGATACATCAGCAGGCCGTTGATCATTCACAGGAGTGCGCAGGTCAACAGGCAAGGGCTACGGAGATGGGAGCACCCGCCGGCGACAGCTCGGCGAACCAAACATTGGTTCCGAGTGATGATTACGACCGCCTCGGCGCAAGCCATGATGATCAGGATGCTTGCATTGAGGATAAAGGTATTTTCCTATGGGGTGCATCAGGTCATACTACTATACCGTTGTTCCCACCTGACAAATAGGTAGGAGAAGACCAGCATCTGCGTTGTAATCTCCGGTAGGCCGACTGCTATGTCAAAGCGGAATTTCGTATAGATGTATCCTTCAATTGACCCCGGCCCCGTCACGACAGCCCCGATCCACGTAAGAATCCACAAAGCCATGAATAGTTTTAGCCAACCATAGGGAGGTTCAAGGATGACACCTCGAAAAGGATAAAAGGCGAGACCGAGCAAAGCTCCGCGCAGTATCTGAAATACGACAGCCAACCGGACAATTGCTGAGTCCTGCGGGCGCATGATTTCCCTGAGTAAGGGATCCGAGGCGAAATATTCGAAATACCGTGTTATAACCATGAAGAACAGTCCAAATACAAGATAAGTCAGGACGTGAACCACCGTAAACCGGCCGAGGAACCCCTGGATCGAAGCTACTCTTTTTCCAGTCGTCATTGCCATCCCCCCAGTTGATGTAGAAGCCTATCGCTGCATATTAACTTCGCTGATTCACCGGGTTTTCCTGCACCGCGCCTCAATAGCCTTCCTCGGTGAGCGAACCACCCTTACCCCTGACATCATCACCTGCTTTCCGCACCTCGTATACTTTAGCTGAGGTCACAATAGACTCCAAGAAATATAACTATCTCAACTTTCGCAGTAACAAACAGCCAGCCGTTCCTTGAGAAATGAAGGCAGACCGCTGATCAGATAGTCGAGCAGCTTGCGGATCTCGAGACCGTTGATTTCTCCTAATTAGATGGGAGCACAAATCGCACCTTGATAAACGAGATAATGCCATAATCTCCATATAACCCCACAATATGGGGGATTTGATGCCTGTTAGCCCGAGTATTCCCTCCTCCACAGGCCCTTTTGGGGGCTTTACAGTGGAAAAGGGTAGACTACTCCCTAAGCTGCTATAGGCTCTGCAAGTGTCGAAGCCTTCAGCTCCTTGAGCAGCGTGAAGATGCGCTTTATGTTCAAAACGATTGCCGTTAGGCGTACCTGGAGATCCACCTTCTCAACACACCGGTAGAGGGCTCTCGCCATGCCGTGAGATCTCTTTGCCTCGCCAAACTTCGGCTCTATCCTGGCGCGGATCGCCTTGTCCTTTTGGAAAGCCTTCGTCTCATTGTAAAAAGCCGCTGCCTTGAGTTCCTCGTGATACACGCTAACGGATGCGCT
>JABLXJ010000015.1 GCA_013178125.1 Bacillota bacterium
GCGTGTCCTTCCGGGGTTGTGAATTGATTACATTTTGTATTTTTATGCCTGGCTTTACAGCACGTCAAAGCAACTGCAGAAGCGATGAAGGGTTGTGAATTGATTACATTTTGTATTTTTATGCCTTGCTTTACAGCATTTGGACCGAAATGATTGGCGAAGAACTGGTTGTGAATTGATTACATTTTGTATTTTTATGCCTGGCTTTACAGCTTCGGCAATAATATATATTGGACATACAACGTTGTGAATTGATTACATTTTGTATTTTTATGCCTGGCTTTACAGCCTTAGCGGGGCTTTTGTTATCGTAACTTGCGTTGTGAATTGATTACATTTTGTATTTTTATGCCTGGCTTTACAGCCCGTCGCCGTCATATACGACAACGGCGACGGTTGTGAATTGATTACATTTTGTATTTTTATGCCTGGCTTTACAGCGTGTTTCCTTTCAAGCCACCAAGCGGCTGAGTTGTGAATTGATTACATTTTGTATTTTTATGCCTGGCTTTACAGCACACACTTGAGGGAAGCCTTTACCCAGTAGGTTGTGAATTGATTACATTTTGTATTTTTAAGCCTGGCTTTACAGCACAAATGCCCTGAAATGTAGATTCATCAAACCTTTTCGGGGCTTTTCAGAACAAAAAAAAGGAGGCGGGGAGGGCCAAAATAACCTTCCCCGCCCCGTTTTTTTAAAACAATTCGAGTTGCCGGGGCTGGTTGGGTGGCGGCTTGCGCTTTGTACCCAGATAAAGCTCCATTTTCTCAAACTGTTTATCGGTAATCTCTAATACACATACTGCACCTTCTTCCGGCACTATAGCTTTAATTCTCTTCTTGTAAACATCGGCCGATTCGCGACTGGCCACATGCCTCAGATAAGCCGAAAACTGAAACATACTGAAGCCTAAGCCTTGCAAATTTTTACGGAAGGTTGCAAAAGCTTTACGCTGGGCTTTGGTTTCGGTAGGTAAATCGTATAAAACCATCAGCCACATATTTCGGTATGCATTCAGTCGTTCAGTTTCGGCCATACGGCTTAATTCATTTCGGGCAATACCAGGTTGCGTTTACTTCCCTCGAAGCATTTCACCAAAGATTGACAGGAGTATTGAACCGCATTCATCAATGGACTGGTTTCATTCGCAATCTCTACATCAATGAAAGGAATGGCAAGCAATTCTGCCTTGGTTTCCCTGTCGAGTTCTTCTTTCAGCCCATTTTTCTTTATTATCTGATACACCAATCGATCTACAAAGGGTCGGTAGGGTTCCATCATGTCGTCGGCCAGGCAGAAGGGATTGTAGCGATTGTGGTGATGAAGTCCCAGAGTTGGCAACAACCCACTGGCCACCAGTGCCCGGGCTACGATAGCCCTGAGTATGGCATAACCATAATTGAGCATGTTGTTGGGCGGTTCACCTTCACGCTTTCTTTTAAAATCTTCAATACCTTGAAAAATATGTTGCCAATAGTAATACGAAGCCGTTGCTTCCAAATTGCCACTATCTCCGCTTTTTACTTCATTGCTCATAGCTTTAAGGTGATTGGCTTCGGTGTGTAAACCGGTATGAAGCAAAACGGCCGACTGATTTTTGATCTTTTGGCGTATCAATTGGGCCCACAATTGCTTGCGCAAAGGTTCTGAGGCCTCGATTTGGGCCTTGTACCTTTCGGTTTGCAGGGTATTGGAATACAAAGGCAGATGCAGCCCGATGGGATGATGGGTATCGTCGCAGGACAGCAATGCAATATTGCGGCTGGCCAGTTGGGCAAGCAAGGGATGGGTGAGCGTGATTTGCCTGTGATCGAGCACCACGAAACCCACGTCATCCAGATGAAAACGTTTCTCGGCTTCTTCGCCCATTGCTTTTTTCACCTCAGGCTGCTGCTCTATCACTTTAAAACGGGCAACCATATTATTATTTTCAAAACTCAGCCAAACCGGTTGACTGAAATATAAAACTCTTTTAATCATTGATAAAGCTCATATAAATATAATATATCATAAAAAGCTAATTCTACCAAGTAAATCTACTTTTACTTTCAATGGATTAGCTTTCATCAGTGCATTAATGCTGGCTAATCTTAAAGATTCATATTTCAAACGATCATATTTTGAAGATGGAATGTAAGTAAGGTATTGATGACTTAAATTATAGTCACTACTAGCCAACTTGTAAACTCGAAACAAGTAATATGACAGCAAATTATAATTATTATTTTCCAAAGCCTCCCTTGCATTTTCCGGATCGAGAAACATCAGGAAATACTCATTCATTTGCATAGACAACTTGAGCTTCCACCCTGTTTCGGGCAGTTGCCCAAGGAATGTCTGGGGATATTCTTTCGCACTCCTTAAAATATCATCCCACACTTGAGTAGTATCCTTAATAATCACCGGTAGGCCGTATTTGTACCTTTCCACTGCATGCCAGAAGGTGCAGACGTGTTCATGCAGATTACCCTTCGCATCTTCATAAATGGCCACATGATGATTATTTCCGGGTTTTACATACCCCATGGGTTGCCCGTCGGAATTATATTTTATGGGTACAACAGCATTCAGGCCTGTAAAGATCCTGACAGAGCGGATGGGCCGGGTCTTTTCCTTGTCGTAATAAACAGGATGGGCCAGTGCCTCTTTTATATTTCCTCCATATTCCTCTACATGTTTTATTATTCGCTCTCTTATCCCCTTATCCACAATCCATTTGAAATCGTCTATTTTCTTAAAATTATTTACATCAAGCGGTTTGCGAATAACGTAATCTTCGGCATAGCACAATGCTTCTGTAAGTGGTTCTCCGGAAGGAAGCAAAATGGGCTCTTTTTTGAGAATTTTGGGGTAATCTTTGGGAGAGGCCTCCGGATGGTCTTGTTTAAATTTTAATATCAGGTCGCGAATGCGAGGATTCACGATAAGATCGGGATGCTCCAGCAGATACTTCAGTGGTTGGAGTTTATCGTGGAACCTTATTTTTCCATACACACTCTCTTCACTCAACGGCCCTCGCGGAACTATCACTCCCCTTTGGACATAAGTTTTGCGTCCGGGTAAATGCACGATATTTCTGCCTTTAACTGCTACTTTCTTACCCGGTTTGAAAGACACAAATATTTCGGCGGCTTTTTCCTTCACCTGGTAAGTTGCAAAAGGTTTTTGGGAGATAAAATATTTATCAACCAGGTTAAGTCGTTCCTGAATTTCCGGATTTATATCTTCTCTTTCTCCGGATTCATTATTAAGCAATCGGTACAATTCATCCCTTGTATGCTGGGCATGAAGGGTGCTGAGGCGTTGAATAAATCCCTGCCTGGTGCAGGCAATGGTCAGGGCATCGATGGCATGGTGGCGATGGTCGATGCGTTTCGAAAATTCCTCCTTCATCCTTGCAATTATTTCCGGAATTTCCTCCTCTTTGGCCTCGCTCAGTTTTTCCTTACACAGATACTCAAATCGCTCTTGTTGCAGATTTAACAATACATTATCCCATCCCCACAAATGCCGCAGGCGAGCAGTAAGCATACCTGAAGTAGCATGGACATTGAAACTAACGGCCGTTAGAATCTCACGGGCTTTTTTACCAATATAGCGGGTTTCGTTGAGTTGTCGCTCGATAAATTCGCTATCTATTTTTGATTGAGCCGTTAACAGTCTTTCGCGTTTTCCTCTGGTTATCAATTTTTTATCAAATAACCTCTTGACCCGTTCTTTATATTCATTTAGTGCCTCTTCGCCTTTAGAAGCCATAAAATCGTAGGCAGTCATGTCGCCTTTGGTGGCATTGCATTTTCTGTGTACAAGAATTTTATTTTGTTGGGAATCATCGTAAATCAATGATCGGGGAATAATGTGATCCACATCCACCTCTTCGCCTTTGAGGGCTTGTTCTTTGCCAAACATCTTACCACAATACAGACACATCGCATTTATCCTGCCATCTTCATCTACGCTTGTTTCATTGAAAAGCCTCATTTTAACTATATTATTCCTCGAGACTTTAATTCCATACTTCTCCAATTCCTTGGCATAATCTTCATTCTCCTTTTCTATCGTTTTAATTCTTCTAAACGTTTCAGCTCTATCCTGCTTATTTTGTTTCAGTTCACGCGCCAATTCAATTCTGATCTCGAAGCGATTGTTCAGGCGTTCTTCCCGGGTTACCAGCCCATTACTTTCATCAATAATTTCATTAACGATTTGAATCATTTGGTTCAGCACCTTTTCTACGATAGGTTGTCTGAGGCTATTCTTGGGGAGCAAGGCGATTTTATCCTTTAGCTGTCGCGCCAGATTTTCTTCTCCTGTGAGAGAATTAGAATGGTTGTATCCTGCCTTTTCACAGGCTTGAGCATAATCAAAACCCTCCATTAAATAAGGCAGTATCTTTCGTATCATCTTGTGCGACTTACTGGAATATCCCCCGGCGGTAAAATCCAGCTCAGCCAGTCTTAATGCAATTTCTTCAGGAATGTTGAATTTAGATTTCAATACTTCCACGCATTCCTCAGGTTGATGTATGGAATACAAGACATGCCAAAGCTGATAAAGGGGCTCATTCTCAATACTTGGGGAAACTTCTTTTTTTACATAACTTTCTAGAATTTCGCCAGTTTCCTGATCAATCAGTAAAGCTTCTTCTCCTTGGGTTATGAATTCTAAATTAAACCTGAGCAAATTCTCTGCATCGGGATAATCTCCCAAAGCCTTTTTTATTTTTACCAGGGTCAAATTTCCTTGTATTCCTTTATCAATCAGCTTATTGTAATACCATCCTTCGTTTTTACCTTTCCCCAGTAATTCAAGAAGTTTTGGGCCAGTGAGTTTTTCGTTATTATTCAGGTATTGAAAGATTTTCTGCTTTTCCTCTAAAGAGAGTTTATAAAGATCTCCATCCCTGTTTTTAAGTCGGATGTTATGAATGCTTTCCCAAATTTTTTCGATTTGAAACAAGGGAGAACTTCGAGGCGCTACCTTTGGACCAACGAACATTTCGCGCCCGTTTTTTACGACCCACTTGCCTTCAAATTCACAAATTTTCACCAATCCCTTCTGGCTCCGTAAAGGTCGCTGATAATAAATAATTTGATAAAAATCATCCACAACCTCATGGGTGAGTATTTCGGGATAAAAAGTTTGTTGTTTTCTCATTATTGCCCAAAACTCCTCTTCATAAGCCCCCCGGGGAAATACTTTTTCCTTGATTCTGAAATAAGGATTCTGTGTTAACTCGCTGTAGAAATATTGGCCAATAGTGAGTTGTAAGTCTTTAATCTGTTGATACCTGCCTTTTACCTGCTGAACATAATCAGTCTCTTTTTTCTCTTTCGAACTCTCCCTGCGGTTGCTTTTATACCCCCGCTTTTGAAGCAAATGGTAAAGCACCCTGCCAAGCTCCTTAAGGCTGATTTGTTCATTCACCGCACGCGATCGAAGCCCCCAAAGGGCTAATTTTTCCAATGAAAACAGGGAAGCATCGAACATTCCCAGTTGATGAAGCTTTTGGGTTAGGTTCTTGCGTCGCATCACGTAGCGGGCATACATTCTGCGTATGCCTCTTTTCACAGTTCTTTGATGCGCAGGAGATTCTCCCGTCCCTTTGCTATAATCCTGAACATCATTAGAATCGATAGGAACGATTCTCACCCCCATCTTTAAAATTTCATTATTAGCCTGATTTTCAGTATCTAACTTGACCAAAGCCCACCCAATGGAAGCAACACCCAGGTCAATACCTAAAATTTTTTTCTCCATAGCTGTTGTTTTTTTGTAAAAGTAGAAATTTTTAATATATTTGCACCATACAAATGTAATCAATTCACAATAAGGATCCATGATCCGTTGTGAAAACATTGAGGGTGGGGCAACTCGCCCTTTTTTATTTTTTCATGCATAAAACAGAAAGGCCCGGCAGAGCCAGGCCTGAAAAAAATTAAGGGAAAAAAAAACTTATTTCACTTCGCTTCCATTGTTGATATGAGCCTCTGGTGAAACAAAACGCAGGGTACCGTCGCGGTCCTCAGCCATCAGTATCATTCCGCGGCTTTCGATGCCCTTGATATTGCGTGGGGCCAGATTAACCAATACACATACTTGACGACCAACTATCTCTTCCGGATTATAATATTCAGCAATCCCGCTAACGATGGTTCGGGTATCGATACCGGTATCTACTTTTAACCGAAGCAATTTTTTGGTTTTAGGAACTTTTTCAGCCTCCAGGATAGTACCGATACGGATATCCATACGGGCAAAGGCCTCATAATCGATATCCTGTTTTGCCGGAGCAGCAGGGGCTTTCATCAAATTGGCCTTACGCGCAGCTTCCAGCTTATCGAGTTGCTTCTGAATTTGTTCGTCTTCGATTTTAGAAAACAAAAATTCAGGTTGATTTAATAAATGACCTGCAGAAAGTAGGTAGGCATTTCCGGCTGAAGCCCAGCGGAGGGGTTGGAGATTGAGAATCCGGAAAAGTCGCCCGGAGGTGAAAGGCAGGAAAGGTTCGGCCAGAATGGCGAGGTTGGCACATATTTGAAGGGAGAGATTGAGCACGGTAGCTACGCGGTCAGTTTCGGCCGGCCATTTCTTCCAGGGCTCATTATCAGTAAGATATTTATTCCCCAAACGAGCCAGGTTCATCATATCGTTGAGGGCTTCACGGAAACGGAAATTGTCGATGCTGGATGCGATGCGCTCGGGAAATGAGGCCAGTTCAGCCACAAGGGCTTCGTCATCGGGCATGAGGTGGGTTGCCGGGGGCACCTGGCCCGAAAAATATTTATGGGTGAGAACCACAGTACGATTCACAAAATTGCCCAAGATAGCGAGCAGTTCGTTATTGTTTCGTGCCTGAAAATCTTTCCAGGTAAAATCGTTGTCTTTGGTCTCAGGGGCGTTGGCACACAAAACATACCTCAATACGTCCTGTTTGCCCGGAAAGTCTTCCAGGTATTCGTGGAGCCAAACAGCCCAATTGCGCGAGGTAGATATCTTATCTCCTTCAAGGTTCAGGAATTCATTGGCAGGCACATTGTCCGGCAAAATATAGCTTCCTTCGGCTTTAAGCATAGCCGGGAAAATGATGCAGTGAAATACAATATTGTCTTTCCCAATAAAATGAATCAGACGGGTATCGGGTGATTTCCACCATTTTTCCCAGTCGCCTCCGGTGAGCTGGGCCCAGTGTCGGGTAGCCGAGATGTATCCGATAGGAGCGTCAAACCACACATAAAGCACCTTACCTTCTGCACCTTCAATCGGAACTTTAACACCCCAATCGAGGTCACGGGTGACGGCCCGAGGTTGTAACCCCAGATCAATCCACGACTTGCACTGCCCATAAACGTTGGTTTTCCAGTCGTCTTTGTGTCCTTCCAGAATCCATTCGCGAAGCCAACCTTCATACTGGTCGAGGGGTAAAAACCAATGTTTGGTATCTTTCAACACGGGTTTGCTACCGCTAAGGGCAGAACGGGGTTCAATTAAATCGGTGGCATTGAGTGAGGTTCCGCATTTTTCACACTGGTCGCCATAGGCTTTTTCGAACCCACAGTGAGGACAAGTTCCAACAATATAACGGTCAGCCAAAAACTGACCTGCCTCTTCATCATAATACTGCTGGGTAACTTTTTCGATAAATTTCCCATCCTCGTAAAGTTTACGGAAAAATGCTGAGGCGGTCTCATGGTGAATAGGTAAGGAAGTTCTCGAATAAATATCGAAGGAGATTCCTAATTCCTCGAAAGATTTTTTAATTATTTCGTGATACTTGTCGACTACCTGCTGGGGGGTGATGCCTTCGTTGCGGGCTTTGATGGTAATGGGAACTCCATGTTCGTCGCTGCCGCCAATAAATATAACTTCTTCACCGCGCGAACGAAGATAACGGGCGTAAATATCTGCAGGAATATATACCCCGGCCAGGTGTCCGATGTGGATAGGGCCATTGGCGTAAGGCAAGGCCGAGGTGATGGTGGTACGCTTGAATTTTTTGCCTGAGGAGGTTTCCATCTTTTATATTGAATTGAGGCGCAAAGTTAAGGATTAGGATTCAAGTTTCAGGTTCCAAGTTCCAGGTTCCAAGTTCAGGGTTCCAAGTTCCGGGTTTCAGGTTCCAAGTTCCGGGTTTCAGGTTCCAAGTTCCGGGTTTCAGGTTTGTCTTGTCCTGAAATTTGTCTATACCCAAAGGATGTAAATGGATATGAAAGGGCAAAATTAATGCAACTCTTTTAAAGTCAATAAATTAAAAAATTGAATTTACTTCGCAAAGGCAATGCCCTAAAATGTATTAATTCTGATGTTTAGTAAAATAGCTTGTATTATCTATTGGGAAAAAGAGATTTTATTAGACGGAGGAATGTATGAAAAAGCGAGCCACAAAACATAGTCCGGATATAAGTGATGAGCTAAAGGCATTACAACAGGAGCATGAAGAACTCAAAAAGCTACTGCTACAAAAAGAACTGGAAATTATGGTTGCTAGAGCTTATCTGGAGGTAGAAGCCCGAAATCAAGGATACAAAAATGTAGAGGAATTAAAGAAAAAACTAAGGGATCAAACTTAAATTTATCCTCTGCATGAGTTGAAGTTCAAATGGAGATTTAAGCAATTATCAGGCTTCCCAATTGATATACGAGAAAAGAGACGATATAGGCGATTACGGTAGTATAAACTACAACAAAAGCGCCCCATCTCCAGCTACCCGATTCATAGCCGATTACAGCAACTGTGGACATACAAGGGAAATACAGCAAAATGAAAATCATAAAACTAAGGGCTACAAGGGGTGAGAAAACTACTTCATCTTTTCTTGGACCATCGCGGTAGGTTTCTTGCTGCAAGCGACGTTTGAGGGTATGGGAGTTTTCGTCGCCCCCTCCATATAAAACTGCCATGGTGCTCACTACAACTTCCTTCCCCGGTATGCCAGCCAAAACGCTTACCGACATCTTCCAGTCGAATCCTAAAGGTTGCATCAGGGGATGGATAAATTTGCCAATACGGCCTATGAATGAGTTTTCCTGCTTCAAAGTGAGGTAATGTTCTTCGAGACGAAGCATGAGGCTGTCGCGTTCCCTTTCCAACAACGGAGCTTTTCCGGGATGTACGGATAACAGTCGCTGATAGTGGTCCTCGATTATCTGGCGATTCTTCACATAATTATGATGTACCTGGTGATCGATGGGAAAATAACCCAGGGCCCAGATCACAATGCTGGCCACCAAAATCACGCCTGCAATTTTTTTCAAATATTGCACAGCTCTGTCCCACATATGCATCAGCACAACCCTCCAGGTAGGGATGCGGTAAGGAGGCAGTTCCATTACAAAAGGTAAAACTTGTTGCCTGAAAAGCGTTTTTTTCAACAACAAGGCCATCAAAATGGCAATTAAGATACCAAATAAATAAATACCAAATAAAACAGAGCCTGCATGATTGGGGAAAAATGCACTAATCAGCAAAACATAGACGGGTAAACGGGCACTGCACGACATGAAGGGGGTTATGAGCATGGTTACCAGGCGGTCGCTGCGGTTTTCGAGTGTACGTGTGGCCATGATAGCTGGTACCGTGCATCCAAAGCCCATCATCATAGGAATAAAAGACTTGCCGTGAAGTCCTATCTTGTGCATCAACTTATCCGTAATAAAAACCGCCCTTGCCATATACCCGGTGTCTTCCATCAGGGCGATGAAAAGATAAAGCAGAACTATATTGGGCAAAAACACAATCACTCCGCCAATTCCGCTGATGATACCATCTACCAGCAGGTCGCGGAACATACCAGGAGCCATAATAGACTGCACCCAATCAGCTAAGAGGTCTACCCCTTGTTCAATCCAACTGACAGGGTATTTTCCCAGGGAGAAAGTAGCTTCGAACATCAGCCACATGAAAAGGCCAAAAATGGGCAATCCAAGATACCTATGCGTTAGCACAGAATCAACTACCTGTGTAATTTCACGCTGCCCCGGCACACTGGGAGACATGGTTTCGCGAAGCGCGCCTGCAATAAACCCATAGCGGGCATCGGTGATGGCTGCCTCGGCCGAATCGGCTGTCAAAGACTCTATTCGGGCAACCTGTTCATTCACCACGCTTTGAATTTCATCGTGATTGGGGCAGGATCTGATTCGGTTCATTTCCTCGTGGTCGCGTTCGAGCAACTTTATGGCGAGGAAACGGGATGAAATTCGGTCGGTAAGGAAAGCATTTTCAGGGCGACGAATGACTTCTTGTATAGCTCGAATGGATTTTTCCAACTCAAGGCCATAGTTGATGTGAATATGTCTCACCACCGGCTCATTATCCTCATAAACCCTGACAATGGTTTGCTTAAGCAATTCAAGTCCCTGACCTTTAGAACCAACCGTGGGAACAATAGGCACCCCCAATAAACGTGAAAGCAATTCTACATCAAGTTTTTCCCCTTTTTGTTCCAGCTCGTCGAACATATTCAGGGCAATTACCATGCGTATGTCCATATCGATGAGCTGAGTAGTTAAGTAGAGATTGCGTTCAAGGTTGGAGGCATCTACCACATTCACAACCACATCGGGCATGCGGTTTAGAATATGGTTTCGCACAAAAAGTTCTTCCGGCGAATAAGCACTGATGGAATAGGTGCCGGGCAAGTCGGTGATATGCAACTCGTGATCGCCAAACAATATTCTTGCCTCGTGGGCATCGATAGTAACTCCGGCATAATTGCCCACCTTCTCGCGCAGGCCTGATAATTGATTGAAAATCGTTGTTTTTCCTGCATTAGGATTTCCCACCAGGGCAATATTGATATGGCGCGACCGCTTTTTATAAGGTGGGATAAAAGAAGCCCCATCGACGTCAAGATGAAGGGGTTGAGCCTGTACATACTCAGAAGAAGCGTCAGTGACACAAACTTCAATGAGGCTGGCTTCCGATTCACGCAGGGAGACGTTGTACCCAATATCAAATTCAATAGGATCCTGCAAGGGCGCCCGACGAATCACTTTTACCCGGCGGCCCGACACAAATCCCATCTCCATAATGCGACGCCGAAAAGCTCCCCGGCCTTTAACCTTCGCAATGATGGCGGTTTCCCCTTGCTTCAATTCATTGAGCGTTCGCAAAGCAATTTAGATTAATTTTAAATTGCAAAGGTAAGGGATTACCCATTTGAAGCAAAATTCGCAGAGATATCACGAATTTCAATCGAAAGAAACCTCTCAAAATAGAGCGGTTTAATCAAAAAATAAGGCGAACCGAATAGGTTTATTCGCTTCGCCCGGGCTCAAATGTAAACTATTTCTATTTCTTAATGAGTATCTCTTGCAGGGTTTGTATCAGTTCCTCTCCGCGCAGATTTTTACGGATGATTTTTCCCTGGGGATCAATAAGTACCGAATGAGGAATACTGTTAACCCCATATTCTTTTGCGGGAGCACATTGCCATCCTTTTAGATCACTAACATGAATCCAATTAAGTCCGTCGGCCTTAATGGCATCAATCCATTTTTTTCTGTCGTTATCGAGCGATACGCCAAAAATTTCGAACCCTTTATCTTTAAAAGCCTTGTAAGCTTTTACAAGATTGGGGGATTCAGCCCGGCAGGGGCCACACCATGATGCCCAGAAATCAATAAGTACGAATTTACCTCTAAAAGCGGAAAGACTGCGCGGTATGCCGAGGGTGTCGGGCAAATTAATCTCAGGTGCCGGCTGTCCGATATCTACTTTTTTGAGAATATTGATACGCTGGCGAAGCCGTTTAACGTAAACAGAACTGTCTAAGGAAGAAGGGAAAAGTGAGACAAGACTATCGAGCTCTTTCAGGCCTATGGTGTAAATCAGCTGTTGGTTTACCAAAAACGGGCCCAACACAGAATTGCGATGAGAGAGAATGTAATCTTTTACGAAACGATTTTGCTCACGATCGAGCATATCCCAGCTTTTTCCGATATTACGAATCACTACCGTATCGTTGGCCTCTTTGGCAGCCATATATTGATGGTAGAGTTCTTCCTGACGCTGCTGATAAGTATTAAAACCTTTTCGAAATGAAGCATATTCATTGTTTAACGTTGAACCTGTTACTCTTGCAGCCTGCAGGCTATCGGCATGAGCCATCACCTTAATTTTTCCCGGCTCAAGAAAAAGTCCGATTCTTCCTTTACCAGGCCCGAAACTGATATATACGAATTCAGGGTTGTCGATATTCCCTTTAAAGATGAAATTCCCTTTTGAGAGCTGAGTAGAGTCAATGGTTTTAAGCCCATCATCTGTAAAAGATTGCAGATATACACTCCCATTGTCGGCAGCAGAGATTTTACCCTCAATGCTAAACTGGTTAGATTTGCGGCATCCAGAGAAAATAGTTGCCGCAAGTATCAGAAATAAGAAAGATTTTTTCATTGGTTCAAATTGTAATTGGTATTGCGCAAAGATAAATAAGGTTCGGATTACTTATTTGGGCCTTCCCCTTCTTCCTTTTCTTTGAAGATATATCTAACCATTGTCTCCTTGGCTTGTTCAGCCTGATAATCAGGGTCAGGTTGTTCATTCCCGGTTTCTTCCAATTCCCAACTATAGACGGGCGCCTGGGGACCCTGGCGGCGATAATAGACGGCAAGGATGAAACCTGTGATCAGTCCGGCCAGGTGCGATTCCCAGCTGATATTTTTACCAGGGAAAAAATCAGGAAAAATACCCCAAATCATCCCCCCGTAAAGGAAAACCATGAGTAAAGAAATAGAGAGTAAACGTGGATTACGTCTCACAATTCCACTCACCACATGAAAGGCCGCTAATGAGTATACTACTCCACTGGCTCCGATATGCCAGCTTTCGCGTGCGCCCAACCAAACCAATGCCCCCGGAAAAATCCATGACCAGATAAGCACGCCCCAGGCCACTTCCTCATAAAAATAGAAAAGCAGCAGGGTCATAAAAAAAAACGGGATAATATTGGAAAAAAGGTGATCGAAGCCAGCATGCACCAATGGAGCAAATAAAATTCCCGGTATGCCTTCAAAATGTAATGGCATTATGCCCCATCTACTCAAGGAGTGACCAGTAATGGATGAATAGAGTAAGACCCCCGCCATCAATAAAGGAGGCAGCAAAGAGGGAAGTAACAGTTTGAGCCAATGTTGGCGTATCATAGAGGCATTTACCCGAATTTGGGCTTTATTACCAGGCGATTATACAAAATTAAAGCAATAAAGGTAAACAAACCTATTGCTGTAAACAGCACCCATATTTTCCATGGCTGAGCAGTCTCCCATAAATAAGCTGTGAGCCTATCAGGAGCCACATTCAAAGCTTTTGCAGCCGCCCCATAATAATCGCTGAGCGGTAAACCATCTCCAGGTGCTGGTAGCTGAATGCCTTTGTCTATTAAAAGCTTCCGTAGAAGCGTCGGTTTATCAGCAATATCAGCGTAAACTGACCCTGAGAGAAACCCTGCTACAATATGGCCGCCAGCCAACGGTAAATAGCTGAAACCCATATACAGAGCGGTTTTACCTTCCGGGGCTATTTTACCCACGTATTCCTGGGTCTTGGGTGAAGTAGCCATCTCACCCAAGCCAAAAAGCAATAGGCTAAAAATCAGATAAACGGGGTTGTTAAAAGCAAACATCATCCCAATTCCCAACGATGAAAGGAGAATTCCATTTGCCATAGCCCGCAGGGGTGTAAACCTCGTAACGAAACCGGAAACGGCTATTTGGAAAAGGACTATATAAAAGGCATCAAGATTGGTAAGCATTTCGGGTGCAATGGTCCCCGAAGGAGTACCAATAGCTGCCGCAATGGCCGGAGAAAGATCATACAGCCAATTATATAAAGGCCGAGTGTCCATCCACTGGTCGATATATACCGGCAGAGTGTAGAAAAGTTGCAGATACATGGCCCAAAACCCAACGATTATAAGCAGAAAAACGATAAGTCTTACATCGGAAAGCACTGTAGCAACGTTCCGAAAAATTAATTTGAGGGATTCAACCAAGGGTTTTCCGCTCTTTTCTTTTACCGGATCTTTATAGAAAAATAGCAGCAAGACAAAATTGACCAGAATAATAAAGGCAGACATGTTGAAAACCCACTGCCAGCTAATAATTCTGAGCTTTGAAGCGACAATTGGCCCAATAAAAGCTCCAATGTTGACTATCATGTAAAAAATGCCAAAACCTATGGAAGAATTGCGATCGTCGGTAGTACGCGAAACAGTGGCAGTGATGATAGGCTTGAACAAAGCAGCTCCGACAGCCAGATACATAAAAAGGAAGTAAAAGGCCCAATAACTTTTTACCCTCCCCAGCAAGAAGTATCCTGATGAAAGGACAAGGAAAGCCACCAGTAAGACCCGCTTGTAGCCATAGCGGTCGGCTATACTTCCAGTGATAATCGGAAGAAGGTAAAGTAAAAAAGTGACAGGCCCCATCAAATTGCCTTTTTGCTCCTGGGTAAATCCCAGGGCTCCAGTATCGGTAGAGCCTGTTAGGTAAAGCGCCAGAACCATATAAAACCCATACCAGGCCCAACGCTCAAACAATTCCATAGTATTGGCCACCCAGAATGTACCGGGGAAAGTCCGAAAAATATTTTGCTTTGCCATGTTTTTAAACCCCTTCTGCCGCAACGAATTACTGTAGGGTAAAAGTAGCCACTGCGCGGTTGGTATCGCAGGTTACTGGCCACGGACAACTATCAATGTCCTTGGTTGCAACTTCATTGTTTACCAATATCTGCACCTCCAACAAAGCACTGTCTCTTACAGTAAAGGCTTCCAGATAAAGATGATCAAAGGTCTTGCCTTTAAATTCGAATGACCATTCTTTAATTGTATCGTAGTATTCAGAGACTATGTTTGAATACTTCGGGTTAAAATATCGCACGTAAATATCTGATTTATTCTTCAAATGGCTTACAACAAGGTATTTCACCTGATACTGCGTCACAGGGCGATTAACGTCTTCCTGATCGCAGGAAGCCAGAATGAATACAGCTAAAAGGATAAAAGTAAATGCGCTAAAATTGAAAATCTTTTTCATAAGTCTAGTTTATGGGTACAAATTTATAAATCCTTGATATCATTACGAAAAAATACGGTTTATGTTGTTTTTGAATCCACCTTTTTTTTTCGGGCCAAACGCATAAATAACATCAACAATATCCAAAATAAGCCCAACGCAATACCAATGTTAAGAAACAATTTAAACCCACGCGGATGATCGATTTTTGCTGCGGTTTGAATGGGAGCAATGGAGGTGCTATCAGGCGCATTCACCAGCATTTTCGACTTCAGTTCAGCAAATTTTTCCATAAAGTACCGTGCACTATCATAATTCAAATGAATACCATGGGCCAGCGATAGTTCAGCATAGTTAGCAGCAAGTTCTGGCGTCAGTCCTACGGTAATGGCGATATTTTTTGCCAGATGGAAATAAGCAAAAGCATGCTCAACATCTCTGCTGCGCGCCAAAACAGAACCCATTCTCCTGAAAATTTCAGCCGATTTCTTTTTCTGCTCCAGCCGATTATTGATTTTTTGGGCTGCAAGCAATTTAAGCAATGCATCATTATAATCTTTCTTAAGCAAGGCCAGTTCTGAATAGTGAATCAAATATTCCATTTCCAGGTCTGGGTCACTCAGTAATTCAATGGCGGGCAGGGCCTGTTCGAAGCTTAGGTCGGCACTGTCGAAAAGATAAAGTCCGGCATAAGCCATGGCCAGATTTATACGAGCAATCGATGCACCATAAAGATCTGAATCCGCATCAGCCATTAGTAGGGCCTTTCTGAAATAGTAAAGGGCACTATCGAAACTCTGCATTTCCAGGTGAAACAAACCGAGATTATTCAGGGCATTGGCTATCGCTTCGTTTTCCGACATTTGCTTACCCAATCTTAAAGATTGTTTGAAATAATCATAGGCTCTGTCATATTCCCCTCTATATAAATAAACGGTACCAAGATTATTGAGGGTAATCGCTTTACCCCTATGATCACCCTCGTTCTCATCGTTTATCAGCGCAAAACTAAAACAGGCTATTGCACGGGAATAATTGCCAAGGTCTTGTTCTACAAGGCCTAAATTGTTGTAAACGCTAGCCAAACCCTTATGCGATCCATCTTTACGATATAAATTCTCTGCTTCATGTAAGTAATTCTTTGCATCGGCGTAATTACCTCTATAATAATGCTGTACGCCGATGCATTCAAGCGCAACTGCCTCATTATGCCGATCATGGATAGCACGCGCTGCCTCCAGTGCCTTGAATGCCAGCTGCATAGCCTTTTGCGGATCTCGCCCGACTGCGTCAAAATAAGAATCCAACAAGCTATCCACCCTGGTTTGGGCATATACACGAATGATAAATACTAACAGTAAAACTTGTAGCAGAAAACGCAGTTTCATCATTGCGAAATTATGTATTCAGGGTTGATAGCAAGATAAGGTCTTAATTTATTATATAGCTCATCGTACATCAAGGGCAATATTTTCAATTCGCTAATCTCTTTTATACCATTATGTTTTTGGCGGTAATCGGCAATTGCCTTCACCATGTAATATTCAAGATAAGGATGACGTAACAAATCTTTAAACGAAGCTTGATTTAAGTCAATCTTTCTGATTTTCGTAGTATCAATGATAATATAAGGCTTAATTTTTTCAAGCCTTGAGGCATCCATTCCATAAACCTCGAGTAATTGTTCCGAATTATGATAACCGCCCAGACGTTGTCCATATTTCCATATACGTCTGGCAAAAGTAGGCCCAATACCCGGCAAATCCTGCAATTGCAATGTATCTGCACTGTTCAAATCAATGATTGGAATAGGTGGGGCCGAAAAGTCTCCTTTTCGAGGAACTAAAGACTTAATGCTATCTTTCCGGGCTCTTTCAATGGCCACATAAGGAGCTATGCGCTGATAATCATCCGGAGTGAGAGTATAGATACGCTTGAGGTCTTCTGGTTTGTTGAATTTACCCCCCGCCTTACGATAGGCAAGGATAGCTTTTATAGTTCTTGCGGGAAGGCCGAGTCTTCTCCAACCTTCTTCTTCCAGTAAATTGGGATCGAAGGGGAAAAGTTGAATTTTTTTTGCAACAAAATCTAATTGAGGATTATCCTTTGCTTTTTCTGTATAATGGCTACTCTTTCGAATTTCATTCACAGAAAGTGTATCGCCATTAATATATTCGACATCAACCGGCTGATGATGGTTTTCAATTACCAGCGTCAAAATCCAAAAGACAAGGATAAGGGCAAGTAATACCATGATTCCTCTTTGCTCCCGCTTCGAGAAAGAATAGTATTTCCGTAAAAAATTTTTAATGCCCATGACAATAAATCCTGCCAAATGTAATAAAATCCACTGGTTGACTTTATATCATTGAAATTACATATATTTGCCAGATTCACCAAAACCTGAGTAAATAATGAAAAAAGGTATCCTTGTTATTTTGACACTTGCAATAAATTTGATGGGCTTCACAAAAGTCGCATGGAGCCAAACCTATAAAAGTATTGATGTAAAAGGCATATGGCTCAATCAGGATGAAGATGCCAAAATAGAGATTTTTGAAAATGGAGGAAAGTACTACGGCAAGATTGTATGGCTCAAAACCCCAATTGATCCCGAAACCAACAAACCCAAGGTGGACAAACACAATCCCAATCCTGCACTTAGAAATCGCCCGACGCTGGGGCTTGAAATTTTGAAAGATTTTAGTTTCGATGGTAAGGATGAATGGAAGGATGGTACAATATACGATCCTAAATCGGGAAAAACCTATAGTTGTTATATTCGTATGGAGAACAAAAACAAACTCAAAATCAGAGGATTTATTGGGGTTTCGATGTTAGGACGCACTACTTACTGGACACGTTCCTCCTTGTAGGGATATTTTGCAAAAACCCATACAGATTATCCGTCTTTTGGCCTAATTTTAGACCGACCAAATCTTATTAGCCATGAGACGGATTTTTTTATGGGCTACCTGTATTCTATCATTACATTTAAATGCCCAGACCTACATCAATCTTCAGGATAACTACAATGTTGCCTCCAATTCTCACATCATCATCAATCCCGGGAACTACAATGTAAGCGATCCGGGAAATGACGGACTGCTCAGACTCAACAATGTAGAAAACGTTATTATAGAAGGACCCGGAGTAATTTCCGATGGTCTATCCTATACAGGATACTTCATCAAGATGAACAATTGCCGCAACATCACCATCCGAAACCTGGACCAGGTGAAGCACTACTATTACGCTGTTCACGCAATGAATAGCGATAGCATTTTCATTTACAATACTAATTTCTCATACAACAAAGTGGACTCTGCGGGCTGGATTGATGTTTGGAGCGACTACCAGCAGGCTCTGGGAGGTGGTGTTATGCTGTATAACTGTCATGAGGGGAGCATCCACAATAACACCATGCAATACCAAAACGACGGCGTAGCACTATACCACTGCTCAGGATTTAAGATTTACGAAAACACATTCGACTGGAACACTTCTTTTGGTATTCGCATGTATTTTACCGACAATTGTCACATTCATCACAACCAGGCAGCCCACATAAACCGGCCTTATACCGATCCTTCTGATTGCGCTGCTTTGCTAATGATTGTATCAAACAACAATTTGGTCGAGCACAATGATCTGTCATGGTCAGGCGATGGGGTATTCCTGGGGCAGTATCAATATTCCCAGATACCTAACAACAACCAGTTTTACTATAACGAGTGTTCACATTCTCCGCACAATGCCATTGAGGCAACCTTTGCCGATGGTAACATTTACAAGTTCAACAAGTGCAATTACAGCCATTATGGTTTCTGGCTGGGGTATTCCTTCAATTCAATCGTAGACAGCAACGAAGTAATAGGTAATTACAATTCGGGAATTGCCATAGATAGAGGGTTTCAAAACACAATACGGGGAAATATCATTCAAAATAATCCCATAGGTATTGAATTATGGGAGGGGAGCAATATACCTGGATATCAAAACCAATGGAGCCATGATTATATCATCAGGGGTAATATTATAACAGGGAATACAAAAGGCATTCATGCATCCAAAACAGAGAAACTTGTAGTAAGAGACAACAATTTGGACTATAACCGTGATGCTGCAATTTATTTTGAGGGCCAATCGGACCATGATACCATCGAAGGGAATTCCTTCAGGTATTCTACTGTATATCATATGCGTAGCCTTTCAACAGATAATATAAATGCCATAGAAAACTTGTATCAACCTACCGGCGAAAGTTTTATCGGGGAAAAAATTCTTGGCAATATTACCTGGCAGCCTTATACTCCCGGTCCTCCCTTTCAGATTCAAAACATTCCGTTGTGCGACCTTTCGGAGCCAACTGCATTGTGGCAATCTTACCCGGAATTGGGGTATGGCAGCCGCGAAACCGAAACCCTTACATTCGACAGCACAGACAAAGTTGAAGGAATTGCCTCGTTGAAGTTAACAACCGGTAGAGGGTGGTATGTGGCTTTGAATTACCGTCCGCAGGGAGATACATTGGCGTCATGGTCATTCAGTCCCCAAGATACCCTTACATTCTGGGTAAAGACCATTAAAAATCCTGTTTATGGCTTTCAATATTTCCACCTTCGCCTGGGCAACCGCACCGGAGGATATTACAGATACAATGCTTCTCCATCATTGCTCAACGCAGCCCATCAAACCTGGAAAAAGTACGCATTCCCATTGAGTGGAAATGCACAGTTTAGCCGCCAGACAGTAGGTACAGTAGATCTAAATGACATTAATTATTTTGAATTATGGGCCGATACCTGGGACTATGGATTTACGCTCTGGCTCGACGGAGTATCATTTAGCAACTGCCAAAATTCATCCTTGGGAAAGGAAGAAAGGACGCTTGTAAACGACAACCTTTTGCTATTTACTAACCCCGTCACAGAAAAGTTGGAAATTCATTACAAAGCAAACAGCGGCCCCGTCAGGATAGACCTATACTCATTAGATGGCAAAATTATTGAAACACTGTATGATAATAAGGATTTCAGAGGCGAGGTAAGAATTCAAAGAGCTTGCAGTTGGCCGGCGGGTGTATATATCCTTAAGTTGAACAATGCAGGGGAGACACTAACTCGCAAACTAATAGTATTGTAAGGAGAACAGGGTGATATAGACTCAAGAAAATTATAAAACACAAAAGGCTGCCCAGGTGTGGACAGCCTTTGATATAAGAGCTTGGCGGCGACCTACTTTCCCCTCCCTTTTGGGGCGAGTATCATCGGCGCTGGTGGGCTTAACTTCTCTGTTCGGAATGGGAAGAGGTGATCACCACCGCTATAACCGCCATAGTGCCTTGCAGCTAGCTTGCGCTAACCTCGACAACCTGCCTGAGATAAGATACTTTTCGAACAAACTCTCGCTTCTACCTCGGATAGTAAAGTCTCGGGCTATTAGTACTGCTCGGCTCAGATGTTACCACCTTTACACCTGCAGCCTATCTACCTCGTAGTCTTCAAGGGCCCTCTATGGAAGTCTCATCTTGGGGCGGGTTTCGTACTTAGATGCTTTCAGCACTTATCCCTTCCAAACTTGGCTACCCTGCTATGCAGCTAGGCGCCACAACAGGTACACCAGCGGTTTGTCCAACCCGGTCCTCTCGTACTAAGGTCAGCTCCCCTCAAACTTCCTACGCCCACAACAGATAGGGACCGAACTGTCTCACGACGTTCTGAACCCAGCTCGCGTGCCATTTTAATCGGCGAACAGCCGAACCCTTGGGACCTTCTCCAGCCCCAGGATATGACGAGCCGACATCGAGGTGCCAAACCACTCCGTCGATGTGAGCTCTTGGGAGTGATCAGCCTGTTATCCCCGGAGTACCTTTTATCCTTTGAGCGATGGCCCTTCCATGCGGAACCACCGGATCACTATGTCCGTCTTTCGACCCTGTTCGACACGTCTGTCTCGCAGTCAAGCACCCTTATGCCATTGCACTCTACGCACGGTTACCAAGCGTGCTGAGGGTACCTTTGAAAGCCTCCGTTACACTTTTGGAGGCGACCACCCCAGTCAAACTACCCACCAAACACTGTCCTCCTTCCAGAGTTAGGCTCCAGGCAAACAAAGGGTGGTATTTCAACGTCGACTCCATGATGGCTGGCGCCACCACTTCACTGTCTCCCACCTATCCTACACATCGTTTACCCAAAGTCAATGTTAAGCTATAGTAAAGGTTCACGGGGTCTTTCCGTCCCGTTGCGGGTAAGCGGCATCTTCACCGCTACTACAATTTCACCGAGCTCATGGCTGAGACAGCGCCCAGATCGTTACACCATTCGTGCAGGTCGGAACTTACCCGACAAGGAATTTCGCTACCTTAGGACCGTTATAGTTACGGCCGCCGTTTACCGGGGCTTCGGTTCAAAGCTTCGCAGCTTACGCCACTAACCTCTCCCCTTAACCTTCCGGCACCGGGCAGGTGTCAGGCCTTATACTTCATCTTTCAATTTCGCAAAGCCATGTGTTTTTGTTAAACAGTCGCCTGGGCCATTTCTCTGCGCCCTAAACTTGCCTGCTTAGGGACCCCTTCTCCCGAAGTTACGGGGTCAGTTTGCCTAGTTCCTTAGCCATGATTCACTCGAGCACCTTTGGATACTCTCCTCGACTACCTGTGTCGGTTTGCGGTACGGGTTGCTATAAGCTGACGCTTCCACGGCTTTTCTCGGTTCTCCCTTATCACTTTCGCTTCGCCCGTAGGCTATGCTCTACGAACTATTCCGTCAGTTCGTAAGTGCCTCAGTTAAACGTCCCCGCTTCGCACTTATAGCAAGTACAGGATTATTAACCTGTTGTCCATTAGCTCCCCCTTTCGGGTACGCCTTAGGCCCCGACTAACCCTGATCCGATTGACGTTGATCAGGAAACCTTAGTCTTCCGGTGTGCAGGGTTTACACCTGCATTATCGTTACTTATGCCTACATTTGCTTTTCCAGTCTCTCCAGATATACTCGCGTATATCCTTCCGCAATCCTGGAATGCTCCCCTACCACTTATACCTCTATAGTATAAATCCACAGCTTCGGTAGTATGTTTTATGCCCGCTTATTATCCACGCCCAACCGCTCGACTAGTGAGCTGTTACGCACTCTTTAAATGAATGGCTGCTTCCAAGCCAACATCCTAGCTGTCAATGCAGTCAGACCTCGTTTTACCAACTTAACATACATTTGGGGACCTTAGCCGGTGATCCGGGTTCTTGCCCTCTCGGCCATGGACCTTAGCACCCATAGCCTCACTCCAGGGTATCATGTCTTAGCATTCGGAGTTTGTCAGGATTTGGTAGGCGGTGAAACCCCCGCATCCAATCAGTAGCTCTACCTCTAAGACACTATCACCCCAGGCTGTCCCTAAAGACATTTCGGGGAGTACGAGCTATCTCTCAGTTTGATTAGCCTTTCACCCCTACCCACAGCTCATCCGAAAACTTTTCAACGTTTACCGGTTCGGCCCTCCACCTCGTATTACCGAGGCTTCAGCCTGGCCATGGGTAGATCACAAAGTTTCGCGTCTACCCCCTCTGACTTATCGCCCTTTTCAGACTCGCTTTCGCTTCGGCTCCCCACCTCCTTTTGTGGTTAACCTCGCCAGAGAGGCGTAACTCGTAGGCTCATTATGCAAAAGGCACGCCGTCACCCTTCGACAAGCTCAGGGCTCCGACCGCTTGTAAGCGCACGGTTTCAGGTTCTTTTTCACTCCCCTGTCCGGGGTTCTTTTCACCTTTCCCTCACGGTACTTCTTCGCTATCGGTCTCTCAGGAGTATTTAGCCTTACCGGATGGTGCCGGCTGTTTCACGCAGGATTCCTCCGGTCCCGCGCTACTCAGGATCCTGCCTCGCCTTCAATCAATTTCTCTTACGGGGCTATCACCCTCTCTGGCCCAACTTTCCAGTTGTGTTCAAATATCAATCTTCAGGCTTTTTTGGCAGTCCTTCTACCCCAATAATGCCTTAACATTATTGGTTTGGGCTACTCCCCTTTCGCTCGCCACTACTCAGGGAATCACTATTGTTTTCTCTTCCTGCGGGTACTTAGATGTTTCAGTTCCCCGCGTTCGCCTTCTGCTCACCGCAGAATATCCCGACTTCATCGGGATGGGTTCCCCCATTCGGATATCGCCGGATCTTTGGTTATTTGCACCTCCCCGACGCTTTTCGCAGCTTATCACGTCCTTCCTCGCCTCTGAGAGCCTTTAGGCATCCCCCGTGCGCCCTTAGTAACTTTCTTCTATCCTTTTTTAGGTCGCTCAAGTTCGCTCTTTCTCGTATCTTATCTCACAGCGTTGTCAAAGAACCTTCTCTGTATTGCTACAGTCGCGATATCCAAGGATACGATCCTTTCGCCCCTTTTCTCCTCGCCGGGCAGATATCTCTCGCTTTTACGTAGTCCCGCGCAGATTTGAACTGCGGACCCCTACATTATCAGTGTAGTGCTCTAACCAACTGAGCTACGGGACTCTGTATCGCTATTTCTTGGTCCTGTTTATATTTATAAGAGGTTTAGCGTAGCGGCTCTTCTACCTTCTAGTGGTATAGAGTCGGCTCCAGAAAGGAGGTATTCCAGCCACACCTTCCGGTACGGCTACCTTGTTACGACTTAGCCCCAGTCACTGAGTTTACCCTAGGTCGCTCCCTCGCGGGTCACGAACTTCAGGTACCCCCAGCTCCCATGGCTTGACGGGCGGTGTGTACAAGGCCCGGGAACGTATTCACCGCGCCATGGCTGATGCGCGATTACTAGCGAATCCAACTTCATGGAGTCGGGTTGCAGACTCCAATCCGAACTGAGATCGGCTTTTAAGGATTGGCTCCCACTCACGTGGTCGCTGCCCTCTGTACCGACCATTGTAGCACGTGTGTAGCCCAGGACATAAGGGCCGTGCTGATTTGACGTCATCCCCTCCTTCCTCTCTGCTTGCGCAGGCAGTTCCCATAGAGTCCCCGGCTTTACCCGCTGGCAACTATGGATAGGGGTTGCGCTCGTTATAGGACTTAACCTGACACCTCACGGCACGAGCTGACGACAACCATGCAGCACCTCGCAGGCGACCATCGCTGGCTATACCCTTTCAGGTATATCCCCCCTGCGTTCGAGCCCTGGTAAGGTTCCTCGCGTATCATCGAATTAAACCACATGCTCCTCCGCTTGTGCGGGCCCCCGTCAATTCCTTTGAGTTTCAACCTTGCGGTCGTACTCCCCAGGTGGATCACTTATCACTTTCGCTTAGCCACTGATACTTCAGCGTACCAACAGCTAGTGATCATCGTTTACAGCGTGGACTACCAGGGTATCTAATCCTGTTTGATCCCCACGCTTTCGTGCATGAGCGTCAGTTGAAAATTAGTGAGCTGCCTTCGCGATCGGTGTTCTGTGTTATATCTATGCATTTCACCGCTACACAACACATTCCACCCACTCCATCTTCACTCTAGCCGTTCAGTATCAAAGGCAATCCCTATGTTGAGCATAGGGCTTTCACCCCTGACTTAAACAACCGCCTGCGCACCCTTTAAACCCAGTAAATCCGGATAACGCTCGCATCCTCCGTATTACCGCGGCTGCTGGCACGGAGTTAGCCGATGCTTATTCTCCAGGTACCTTCAGCTACCAACGCATCGGTAGGTTTAGCCCCTGGCTAAAGCAGTTTACAACCCATAGGGCCTTCTTCCTGCACGCGGCATGGCTGGGTCAGTCTTCCGACCATTGCCCAATATTCCTTACTGCTGCCTCCCGTAGGAGTCTGGTCCGTGTCTCAGTACCAGTGTGGGGGACCTTCCTCTCAGAACCCCTACCCATCGTCGCCTTGGTGAGCCGTTACCTCGCCAACTAGCTAATGGGACGCATGCCCATCCTTAACCACATCGCTGCTTTGATTATATCAGGATGCCCCTCTATAACCTCATGAGATATTAGCCCAGCTTTCGCCAGGTTATGTCTCAGTTAAGGGTAGGTTGCATACGCGTTACGCACCCGTGCGCCACTCGCCACCAGGTATTGCTACCCGTGCTGCCGTCCGACTTGCATGTATTAAGCCTGCCGCTAGCGTTCATCCTGAGCCAGGATCAAACTCTCCATTGTAATCGTTTGTTCC